>NZ_SJWV01000118.1:0-12855 GCF_004352695.1 Escherichia sp. KCJ4928 | reverse complement strand
GGGAAACCAGAGCATACGAGATACAGCCTGAAAGCATCAGCGCCAGTGGGAATAAACCGGCAGCCTTAAAAAATCCCTTAAAATTCAACTTCATGATTAATCCTTTAAACGAGTAGCTAAGCCGTTGAAAGCATACTCTTCTTTCCCTCCTGTTTAGCGCCTGATATCCCTTTTCAGATTTCTGCCCGACGCATGTCATTTTTTTATGCATTGTTCTTTTTGTGATCTAAATTGTAGTACAACAATATAAGTTTGTACTACATTACGCACACGGCAAACGCGAACGTCATCACGCTGGTACTACAAAGTTGCCGCGTTATGCATCGATCGGGGTAAAGTAGAGAAGAACATACAGAGCACAAGGACTCTCCATGACTCTCAATAAAACCGATCGCATTGTCATTACGCTGGGTAAACAGATCGTTCACGGCAAATACGTACCTGGCTCGCCACTTCCGGCTGAGGCGGAGCTCTGTGAAGAGTTTGCAACCTCGCGCAACATCATCCGTGAGGTGTTCCGTTCGCTGATGGCGAAGCGGCTGATTGAAATGAAACGTTATCGCGGGGCGTTTGTGGCACCGCGTAACCAGTGGAATTACCTCGACACTGACGTACTGCAATGGGTGTTGGAAAACGACTACGACCCACGGCTTATCAGTGCCATGAGCGAAGTGCGAAATCTGGTGGAACCGGCGATTGCCCGTTGGGCAGCAGAGCGCGCGACCTCCAGCGATCTGGCGCAGATTGAATCGGCGCTGAACGAGATGATTGCCAACAATCAGGACCGCGAAGCGTTTAACGAAGCGGATATTCGCTACCACGAGGCGGTGCTGCAGTCGGTGCATAACCCGGTGTTACAGCAACTTAGCATTGCGATCAGTTCGCTGCAGCGGGCGGTTTTTGAACGAACCTGGATGGGCGATGAGGCCAACATGCCGCAAACGCTCCAGGAACATAAGGCGCTGTTCGATGCGATACGGCATCAGGACGGCGATGCGGCAGAGCAGGCGGCGCTTACCATGATCGCCAGCTCGACACGAAGGTTAAAGGAAATCACATGACAGCTCGCTACATCGCAATTGACTGGGGATCGACCAATCTTCGCGCCTGGCTTTATCAGGGCGACCACTGCCTGGAGAGCAGGCAATCAGAAGCAGGCGTCACGCGCCTGAACGGAAAATCTCCGGCTGCGGTGTTAGCAGAAGTCACGACCGACTGGCGTGAAGAGAATACGCCAGTGGTAATGGCAGGAATGGTCGGCAGCAATGTCGGCTGGAAAGTTGCTCCGTATTTATCTGTTCCTGCCCGTTTTTCGTCTATTGGCGAACAATTAACGTCTGTTGGCGACAATATCTGGATTATTCCCGGATTATGCGTCTCTCATGACGATAACCACAATGTGATGCGCGGCGAAGAAACACAATTGATCGGCGCGCGAACTCTGGCTCCTTCCTCTCTTTATGTTATGCCCGGTACGCATTGCAAATGGGTGCAGGCCGATAGCCAGCAAATCAACGATTTTCGCACCGTGATGACCGGTGAACTACATCATTTACTGTTAAATCACTCATTGATTGGCGCAGGTTTGCCGCCGCAGGAAAACTCTGCCGATGCCTTCGCGGCTGGCCTTGAGCGCGGCCTTAATGCGCCCGCCATATTGCCGCAGCTTTTTGAAGTTCGCGCCTCGCATGTGCTGGGAACACTTCCCCGCGAACAGGTCAGCGAATTTCTCTCTGGTTTGTTGATTGGCGCAGAGGTTGCCAGTATGCGCGACTATGTGACCCATCAACACGCCATCACCCTTGTCGCCGGAACATCGCTGACCGCGCGCTACCAGCAAGCCTTTCAGGCGATGGGTTGCGACGTGACGGCGGTGGCGGGCGACACGGCATTTCAGGCTGGTATAAGGAGCATCGCTCATGCAGTGGCAAACTAAACTTCCGCTGATCGCCATTTTGCGCGGCATTAAGCCCGACGAGGCGCTGGCGCATGTTGGCGCGGTGATTGACGCCGGGTTCGACGCGGTTGAAATCCCGCTGAATTCCCCACAATGGGAGCAAAGCATTCCCGCCATCGTTGATGCGTATGGCGACAAGGCGTTGATTGGCGCAGGTACGGTACTGAAACCTGAACAGGTCGATGCGCTCGCCAGGATGGGCTGTCAGCTCATCGTTACGCCCAATATCCATAGTGAAGTGATCCGCCGTGCGGTGGGCTACGGCATGACCGTCTGCCCCGGCTGCGCGACGGCGACCGAAGCCTTTACCGCGCTCGAAGCGGGCGCGCAGGCGCTGAAAATATTTCCGTCATCGGCTTTTGGTCCGCAATACATCAAAGCGTTAAAAGCGGTATTGCCATCGGACATCGCAGTCTTTGCCGTTGGCGGCGTGACGCCAGAAAACCTGGCGCAGTGGATAGACGCAGGTTGTGCTGGGGCGGGCTTAGGCAGCGATCTCTATCGCGCCGGGCAGTCCGTAGAACGCACCGCGCAGCAGGCAGCAGCATTTGTTAAGGCGTATCGAGAGGCAGTGCAATGAAAATCACCAAAATTACCACGTATCGTTTACCTCCCCGCTGGATGTTCCTGAAAATTGAAACCGATGAAGGCGTGGTCGGTTGGGGCGAGCCCGTGATTGAAGGCCGCGCCCGTACGGTGGAAGCGGCAGTTCACGAGCTGGGTGACTATTTGATTGGTCAGGATCCTTCGCGCATCAATGACTTATGGCAAGTGATGTATCGCGCCGGATTTTATCGTGGCGGTCCAATCCTGATGAGCGCCATTGCCGGGATCGACCAGGCGTTATGGGATATCAAAGGCAAAGTGCTGAATGCGCCGGTCTGGCAACTGATGGGCGGCCTGGTTCGCGACAAAATTAAAGCCTACAGTTGGGTCGGCGGCGATCGTCCGGCGGATGTTATCGACGGCATTAAAACCCTGCGCGAAATCGGCTTCGATACCTTCAAACTGAACGGTTGTGAAGAACTGGGGCTAATTGATAACTCCCGCGCGGTAGATGCGGCAGTCAACACCGTGGCACAAATTCGTGAAGCTTTTGGCAATCAGATTGAGTTTGGTCTTGATTTCCACGGTCGCGTCAGCGCGCCAATGGCGAAAGTGCTGATTAAAGAACTGGAGCCGTATCGCCCGCTGTTTATTGAAGAGCCGGTGCTGGCGGAACAAGCCGAATACTACCCGAAACTGGCGGCACAAACGCATATTCCACTGGCGGCGGGTGAGCGCATGTTCTCACGTTTCGATTTTAAACGCGTGCTGGAGGCAGGCGGTATTTCGATTCTGCAACCGGATCTCTCCCATGCAGGCGGTATTACCGAATGCTACAAAATTGCTGGAATGGCAGAAGCCTATGATGTGACCCTTGCGCCGCACTGTCCGCTCGGACCGATTGCACTGGCGGCTTGCCTGCATATCGACTTTGTTTCCTATAACGCGGTACTTCAGGAACAAAGTATGGGCATTCATTACAACAAAGGCGCGGAGTTACTCGACTTTGTGAAAAACAAAGAAGACTTCAGTATGGTTGGCGGCTTCTTTAAACCGTTAACGAAACCGGGCTTAGGTGTGGAAATCGACGAAGCTAAAGTTATTGAGTTCAGTAAAAATGCCCCGGACTGGCGTAATCCGCTCTGGCGTCATGAAGATAACAGCGTAGCAGAGTGGTAATTCCTGCCACGTAAGCCCCTCATCGGGCACTAAAACAGCAATACAAAAATATAACCCTCTGTAAATTACAGGGCATGGTGAGCGGCTTCGCTATGCCCAAAATCTGGAGAAAGCTCGCTATGGATATTCCCGTTAATGCAGCAAAGCCGGGGCGTCGGCGTTATCTGACGCTGGTGATGATCTTTATTACGGTGGTCATTTGTTATGTTGACCGCGCTAACCTGGCCGTGGCTTCCGCCCATATTCAGGAAGAGTTCGGCATTACGAAAGCGGAAATGGGCTATGTATTTTCGGCCTTCGCCTGGCTTTATACGCTATGCCAGATCCCCGGCGGTTGGTTTTTAGATCGCGTAGGTTCTCGCGTGACTTATTTTATTGCGATATTTGGTTGGTCAGTGGCGACTTTATTCCAGGGCTTTGCCACGGGATTAATGTCATTAATTGGTCTGCGTGCGATAACCGGTATTTTCGAAGCGCCCGCTTTCCCGACCAATAACCGGATGGTGACCAGCTGGTTCCCGGAACATGAACGCGCTTCCGCCGTTGGTTTTTATACGTCTGGTCAGTTTGTCGGTCTGGCGTTTTTGACTCCGCTGCTGATCTGGATTCAGGAGATGTTGAGCTGGCACTGGGTGTTCATTGTCACTGGTGGTATCGGCATTATCTGGTCGCTGATTTGGTTTAAGGTTTATCAGCCGCCGCGCCTGACCAAAGGTATCAGCAAAGCTGAACTGGATTACATTCGTGATGGCGGCGGTCTGGTGGATGGTGATGCGCCGGTGAAGAAAGAGGCGCGTCAGCCGTTAACAGCCAAAGACTGGAAACTGGTGTTCCATCGTAAACTGATCGGCGTTTATCTTGGGCAATTTGCGGTGGCTTCTACACTGTGGTTTTTCTTAACCTGGTTCCCAAACTATTTAACCCAGGAAAAAGGAATCACGGCGCTGAAAGCAGGCTTTATGACCACGGTGCCATTCCTCGCGGCGTTTGTCGGCGTCCTGCTCTCTGGCTGGGTCGCGGATCTGCTGGTACGTAAGGGCTTTTCACTGGGCTTTGCGCGTAAAACGCCGATTATCTGCGGCTTGCTGATCTCCACCTGCATTATGGGCGCTAACTACACCAACGATCCGATGATGATTATGTGCCTGATGGCGCTGGCATTCTTCGGCAACGGTTTTGCTTCGATTACCTGGTCGCTGGTCTCTTCTCTGGCACCGATGCGCCTGATTGGTTTAACCGGCGGCGTGTTTAACTTCGCCGGTGGTCTGGGCGGCATCACCGTTCCGCTGGTGGTGGGGTACCTGGCGCAGGGTTACGGTTTCGCACCTGCACTGGTTTATATCTCCGCCGTCGCGTTGATTGGCGCGCTCTCTTACATCCTGCTGGTGGGCGATGTGAAGCGCGTTGGCTAATCTTTCAACTGTGGAATATGCGCCATACCACTGCGCATAATCCACTTTCTTAAAGCCGGTGCGGTCAGGCATCGGCTTTTTACTATCTTGCCGAAGAGTTTTAAACGCAGTTTGCGGGTGGCGCGCCAGTAAGCGGTATTGAGCTTCTCTGGCTGCTTCAGTAACACCGCACGCAGAATGTCTGCGCTATCCAGCGCATAGCTAATCCCCTCCAGCGAACTGGCGCTGATAAATCCTGCCGCTTCGCCAATCAGAAAGGCGTTGTCCTTACCGCAGACAAAATCCTGCCAGCGTGAGGGAAACAGCACCGTGCATTTTTCGCTTTTCACCGCCTTACCAAACTGGAACTGAAAGGCGCTCATTTTCTCTTTCAGCGTCGTGAAACGCGTCTGACCGTCTTTCATTGGATAAGCACCGCCAAAGATAAAATAACCGTCTTTGCTGATACTCCATGAATAACAGTTAGTTATCGAATTATCAAAGATGCAGGAGTAGAACGGCACCGGATGTTTCTCCGCGAACCACTGCTGGATAGCGACATATTTACGGATTTGATGATCCGGGTAGAGATGTCGCCGCACCATCGAGTTTGCGCCATCGGCACCGACCAGATAGCGGGCGGTAATATGTTGCTCCCAGCCGTCTGCACGAAAAATGACATGCCATTTATCATCCTCACGCCAGATTTTTCGGCACAGGCTATCGTGATAAACCTCAACGCTGGTGGGGATCAGCGATTTCATCCACAAGTCGAAAGCATGGCGATTAATATTGATATAGCTTCGCTGGTAGTTACGCGTGAGCGATGCGGCGACGTCGACAGTTTTGACGCTGAAAATCTGTGGATTGGCGATCACATCGACAGGAAGCGTCAGTCCATCGCGAATAAAAGATCGCTGCGCGTCCGGTGCCAGCAGACCGCCGCAAGGTTTGCTGAAACCTTCAGTACCACACTGGTGCTTTTTATCCAGCGCGATCACCTGCATTTTGCCTGCTAATTTTCGCGCCAACGCCGATCCTGCCGGGCCGAGGCCAATAATCGCCACGTCGAAATGTTCCATCTTTTCACTCACATTCATCACGATGGCAAAAGACTATTGTCTGAAAGTGAAGTCCTTGTGAAGTATGATGGCGGGAACCGTTTTGTATCAGGACCGCGCCATGAAACAGATAACCTTTGCTCCCCGTAATCACCTGCTCACCAATACCAATACCTGGACGCCCGACAGCCAGTGGCTGGTATTTGACGTGCGTCCTTCTGGGGCGTCGTTTACCGGCGAGACCATTGAGCGTGTGAATATCCATACCGGCGAGGTCGAGGTTATCTATCGCGCGTCACAGGGCGCACACGTCGGCGTGGTGACCGTTCATCCGAAGTCAGAGAAATATGTTTTCATCCATGGCCCGGAAAATCCTGATGAAACATGGCATTACGATTTCCATCATCGACGCGGAGTCATTGCTGAAGGCGGCAAGGTGAGCAATCTCGATGCAATGGATATTACCGCGCCGTATACGCCAGGAGCGCTGCGCGGCGGCAGCCATGTGCATGTCTTTAGCCCGAACGGTGAAAGGGTGAGCTTTACCTATAACGACCATGTAATGCATGAACTCGATCCGGCGCTGGATTTGCGAAACGTCGGTGTTGCTGCGCCGTTTGGCCCGGTCAACGTACAAAAGCAGCATCCGCGTGAATACAGCGGTAGCCACTGGTGCGTGCTGGTGAGTAAAACCACGCCCACGCCGCAGCCTGGCAGCGATGAAATCAATCGTGCTTATGAAGAAGGATGGGTAGGAAATCACGCGCTGGCGTTTATTGGCGACACACTTTCGCCAAAGGGCGAGAAAGTGCCGGAGCTGTTTATCGTTGAGTTACCGCAAGATGAAGCTGGCTGGAAAGCGGCAGGTGATGCGCCGTTAAGTGGAACGGAAACCACCCTGCCCGCGCCACCGCGCGGCGTCGTGCAGCGACGTTTAACCTTTACCCACCATCGGGCTTATCCGGGGTTAGTCAACGTCCCGCGCCACTGGGTGCGCTGTAATCCGCAGGGTACGCAAATCGCGTTTTTAATGCGTGATGATAACGGCATTGTGCAACTGTGGCTTATCTCGCCACAGGGCGGCGAGCCGCGCCAGTTAACCCATAACAAAACGGATATTCAGTCTGCATTTAACTGGCATCCGTCAGGAGAATGGTTGGGCTTTGTGCTGGATAATCGAATTGCTTGTGCCCATGCGCAAAGCGGCGAGGTTGAGTATTTAACCGAAAACCACGCCAATCCACCTTCTGCGGACGCCGTGGTCTTCTCGCCGGATGGTCAGTGGCTGGCGTGGATGGAAGGCGGCCAGCTGTGGATCACCGAAACTGATCGCTAAATCAGTTATCAGGCATTCTGGCCGGTGGAATAACCGCATTGGTGGCTTGCGCGTTGGCTTCGCTTTTTTCAACGCGTGAGCGCACCGAACTGTCTTTGCGGAACACATCCCACGGCAGTAAAAGCGTGTCCATCACAGCGGTAAACGGCATATCGAGAATCGCCAGCGACTTAGTGCCCCAGTTGGTTTCATCGTCGCCAATCATGGTTGCGCTGGCGCGGGTGCCGGGATACGTTCCTTCTTTCCCTCCGGTATGGGACATCACGCTGGAGCATCCTCCGAGTAATGTCATTCCGCTGCATATCATGAACGCTAACAACACATTTCTTATCATAATAAATTCATCTGTTGATCGTGGGTGTTGGCCTGATGAGTTATAGCGATCCCTTGCTGAAAATAACATCATCATTACGTCGCACTGTGGCGGCTATCGCACTTTAACGTTTCGTGCTGCCCCCTCAGTCTATGCAATAGACCATAAACTGCAAAAAAAAGTCCGCTGATAAGGCTTGAAAAGTTCATTTCCAGACCCATTTTTACATCGTAGCCGATGAGGACGCGCCTGATGGGTGTTCTGGCTACCTGACCTGTCCATTGTGGAAGGTCTTACATTCTCGCTGATTTCAGGAGCTATTGATTATGCGTAACTTTGATTTATCCCCGCTTTACCGTTCTGCTATTGGATTTGACCGTTTGTTTAACCACTTAGAAAACAACCAGAGCCAGAGTAATGGCGGCTACCCTCCGTATAACGTTGAACTGGTAGACGAAAACCATTACCGCATTGCTATCGCTGTGGCTGGTTTTGCTGAGAGCGAACTGGAAATTACCGCCCAGGATAATCTGCTGGTGGTGAAAGGTGCTCACGCCGACGAACAAAAAGAGCGCACCTATCTGTACCAGGGCATCGCTGAACGCAACTTTGAACGCAAATTCCAGTTAGCTGAGAACATTCATGTTCGTGGCGCTAACCTGGTAAATGGTTTGCTGTATATCGATCTCGAACGCGTGATTCCGGAAGCGAAAAAACCGCGCCGTATCGAAATCAACTAATTCCCTAAGGCCGCCTGGCGCGGCCTGACATCTCCATGCTCGCCGTCAGGGAGCATATGCGAATCTTCGGATTTGCAGGTACTTACTCGCTTCTTAGAAGGAGAAATGACTATGCGTAACTTCGATTTATCCCCACTGATGCGTCAATGGATCGGTTTTGACAAACTGGCCAACGCACTGCAAAACGCCGGTGAAAGCCAGAGCTTCCCGCCGTACAACATTGAGAAAAGCGACGATAACCACTACCGCATTACCCTTGCGCTGGCAGGTTTCCGTCAGGAAGATTTAGAGATTCAACTGGAAGGTACGCGCCTGAGCGTAAAAGGCACGCCGGAGCAGCCAAAAGAAGAGAAAAAATGGCTGCATCAAGGGCTTATGAATCAGCCATTTAGCCTGAGCTTTACGCTGGCTGAAAATATGGAAGTCTCTGGCGCAACCTTCGTAAACGGTTTACTGCATATTGATTTAATTCGTAATGAGCCTGAACCCATCGCAGCGCAGCGTATCGCTATCAGCGAACGTCCCGCGTTAAATAGCTAACTAGCTATTCTCTTTGCCCCGCCATTCTGGTGGGGCTTTTTTTGTCTTACTTACTCAACAATGCGTTAAATTTCGACTGTTTAAGATATTTCGGCACGTTCTTTCCCGTGATAATGTGCGCTATAAGGCAAATCTGCTTCACCGATTCAGCCATAATCCGTAGCAATTAAAAATGTTATCTCAAGAGAAATGGACGATGAGTGATATAGCATTAACGGTCAGTATTCTGGCTTTGGTGGCAGTCGTCGGTTTGTTTATCGGCAATGTCAAATTTCGCGGCATAGGATTAGGTATTGGCGGCGTGCTGTTTGGTGGGATCATCGTCGGCCATTTTGTTTCTCAGGCGGGGATGACATTAAGTAGCGATATGCTGCATGTTATTCAGGAATTTGGCCTGATCCTGTTCGTTTATACTATCGGGATTCAGGTAGGGCCGGGCTTCTTTGCCTCATTGCGCGTCTCCGGATTACGCCTCAACCTGTTTGCTGTTCTGATCGTCATCATCGGTGGTCTGGTTACCGCCATCCTGCATAAACTGTTTGATATTCCACTGCCGGTAGTGCTGGGGATTTTCTCCGGTGCGGTTACCAATACGCCAGCGCTGGGGGCAGGGCAGCAGATTTTGCGCGACCTGGGTACACCAATGGAAATGGTCGATCAGATGGGGATGAGTTACGCGATGGCGTATCCATTCGGCATTTGCGGGATTTTGTTCACCATGTGGATGTTGCGGGTTATTTTCCGCGTCAATGTCGAGACAGAAGCTCAGCAGCACGAGTCTTCACGCACCAATGGCGGCGCGCTGATCAAGACTATCAATATTCGCGTTGAGAACCCTAACCTGCATGATTTAGCCATTAAAGATGTACCGATTCTCAACGGCGACAAAATTATCTGCTCGCGTCTGAAACGCGAAGAAACCCTAAAAGTTCCTTCGCCAGATACCATTATTCAACTGGGCGATTTGCTGCATCTGGTGGGTCAGCCAGCGGATTTACATAATGCGCAACTGGTGATTGGTCAGGAGGTCGATACTTCGCTGTCCACGAAAGGCACTGATTTGCGCGTCGAGCGTGTGGTGGTCACCAATGAAAACGTGCTCGGAAAACGTATTCGCGACCTGCACTTTAAAGAACGCTATGACGTTGTTATCTCGCGCCTGAACCGTGCCGGGGTCGAACTGGTCGCCAGTGGCGATATCAGCCTGCAGTTCGGCGATATCCTCAATCTGGTGGGGCGTCCGTCCGCAATTGATGCCGTTGCCAATGTGCTGGGGAATGCGCAGCAAAAACTGCAACAGGTTCAGATGCTGCCAGTGTTTATTGGCATCGGGCTTGGCGTATTGTTAGGTTCTATTCCCGTCTTTGTGCCTGGGTTCCCGGCCGCGTTGAAACTGGGGCTGGCGGGCGGTCCGCTGATTATGGCGTTGATCCTCGGGCGTATCGGCAGTATCGGCAAGCTGTACTGGTTTATGCCGCCAAGTGCCAACCTCGCGCTGCGGGAGCTGGGGATCGTGCTGTTCCTCTCGGTCGTTGGTCTGAAATCTGGTGGGGATTTTGTGAATACCCTGGTCAATGGCGAAGGGCTAAGCTGGATTGGTTATGGTGCCCTGATCACCGCCGTTCCGCTGATTACTGTTGGCATTCTGGCGCGGATGTTAGCCAAAATGAATTACCTGACCATGTGCGGGATGCTGGCAGGTTCCATGACCGATCCTCCGGCGCTGGCGTTTGCTAATAATCTTCATCCAACCAGTGGTGCGGCGGCGCTCTCTTACGCCACTGTCTATCCGTTAGTGATGTTTCTGCGCATTATCACCCCCCAATTACTGGCGGTGCTCTTCTGGAGTATCGGTTAACTCTTTTCCGGGTGGAGTCGCCGTAAATGGTACTCCACCTGGTATTCGCTGGCATTTCTGAACATCACTGAATAATTCAAAAACTCCCCGCTCTCGCTATATGACAACGAGGTGATCCGCAGCAGTGGCGTGTGTTCCGCTACCTTCATTTGCCGCGCCAGCAGTCTATCGGCGAGCACTGGCGTCAGGCTTTCATAATTACCGCCAATCAAAATCCCGCACTCTTGTTCAATATATTCAAACTTCGACCCTTCCAGATGTTGCAGCGAAAGATTACGGAACAGTTTTACCGGCATATAGCTGTCTTCCAGCATCAGCGGTTTCCCTTCCACAAAACGAACGCGACGGGAGAAGTAGATCTGCTCGTTGATTTGAATCCGTAACTGGCTGGCAATGGCCGGAGGCGCAGGCATGATTTCAAAAATCAGCACCTGGCTGGTGACCGTTTTTCCCTGCCGTTTTAACACCTCCACCAGCCCGGTCAGGCTGGCGGTTTGATGCAGTACATCTTTGCGCACCAGGTAAGTGCCGCTGCCGTGGCGGCGGACCACCAATCCCCACGCTACCAGCAGGTCAATGGCTTTACGGATGGTCATCCGCGATACCGCAAATTCTTCCGCCAACTTTTTTTCACCGGGAAGAAGGCTATTTAGCGTGAAATCTGCGGAATTAAGTCGAATTCTTAACCGCTCCGCAATGCTTTTGTAGATCATCTCTAGATCTCTTTTTTGCCTGCAAGCCCGGGTAATGCGCCCACAAGTTCTGCTTAATCGATTGAAAAAACATCTTTTTTTAAAGATGTGTTCGATGCTGTGTACCAGTGCTCACAGATGTCTACTTTTTCGCGAAAACGTAGATCTCTACCGCCCAACGAAAAGCATGAAAGCGATCACGAATCCCATTGGGTCGTCATGTTCTGCCGATCGCATCTTCCTATCCTCGCTCCAGGCCTGCCGCATAACCAATCAGGCTTCCTACTTACAGAATTGAGAAAAGAGGATGTGGAAATGCTCAGTCAAATTCAACGCTTTGGCGGCGCGATGTTCACGCCAGTGCTGCTGTTTCCCTTCGCCGGGATTGTGGTGGGTCTTGCCATCTTGCTGCAAAACCCGATGTTTGTCAGGGAATCACTGACCGATCCGAACAGTTTATTCGCGCAAATCGTACACATTATTGAAGAGGGCGGTTGGACGGTATTCCGTAATATGCCGCTGATTTTTGCTGTCGGTTTACCCATTGGCCTTGCTAAGCAAGCGCAGGGACGTGCTTGTCTGGCGGTGATGGTGAGTTTCCTGACCTGGAACTATTTCATCAATGCGATGGGAATGACCTGGGGAAGCTACTTCGGCGTCGATTTCACTCAGGACGCGGTGGCAGGTAGCGGTCTGACAATGATGGCTGGGATTAAAACCCTCGATACCAGCATTATCGGCGCAATTATCATTTCCGGCATTGTGACGGCGCTGCATAACCGTCTGTTCGATAAAAAACTGCCGGTTTTTCTCGGCATTTTCCAGGGGACGTCTTATGTGGTGATTATCGCCTTCCTGGTGATGATCCCCTGTGCCTGGCTGACGTTGCTCGGCTGGCCAAAAGTACAAATGGGGATTGAATCTCTGCAAGCGTTCCTGCGTTCGGCGGGTGCACTTGGGGTCTGGGTTTACACCTTCCTCGAACGTATTCTGATCCCAACCGGTTTACACCACTTCATCTACGGACAGTTTATCTTTGGTCCGGCAGCTGTTGAAGGCGGCATTCAGATGTACTGGGCGCAGCATCTGCAAGAGTTCAGTTTGAGCGCCGAGCCGCTGAAATCGTTGTTCCCGGAAGGCGGTTTTGCCCTGCACGGTAACTCAAAAATCTTTGGTGCCGTGGGCATTTCTTTAGCGATGTACTTCACTGCCGCACCGGAAAATCGGGTAAAAGTGGCGGGC
>NZ_SJWV01000117.1:0-12966 GCF_004352695.1 Escherichia sp. KCJ4928 | reverse complement strand
ATAGGGAATGTAAATGAACAAATTTATTAAAGTTGCACTGGTAGGTGCAGTACTGGCTACGTTAACTGCATGTACTGGTCATATTGAAAACCGTGATAAGAACTGCTCTTACGACTACCTGCTGCACCCGGCAATTTCTATTTCTAAAATCATTGGCGGTTGCGGTCCTACTGCACAGTAAGTCTCTGACAGAAATCGGCTAACACCGGTTTAATTGCCCGACGCCCTCTGGATTTTCCGAGGGCGTATTTGTTTCTATATCCTTCTTGCTCCCCACCCGTAAAAATATTTTCACTTTAATTTCAATTTGATAACCACATTCATTAGCCACAGCGCGATCCTATGCGAAATTTTGTGATCTTCCTCCGCATTACATAACATCATATGTTGTTATATTCATTATGCATTGTCATGTTACCTTTTAAATGACTGCAAACTCTCCCCTACAACGTGTTGGACAAGAAAAAGGTATCGCTATGGGAAGCCAGGAACTCCAACGCAAGCTCGGATTTTGGGCCGTTCTTGCAATCGCCGTCGGGACAACCGTCGGCTCCGGTATTTTTGTATCTGTGGGTGAAGTGGCAAAAGCGGCGGGCACGCCGTGGCTGACGGTGCTCGCATTTGTCATCGGCGGGTTAATTGTGATCCCGCAAATGTGCGTCTATGCGGAACTATCAACCGCTTATCCGGAAAATGGCGCAGATTATGTTTATCTGAAAAATGCCGGAAGCCGACCGCTGGCTTTCCTCTCCGGCTGGGCCAGCTTCTGGGCCAACGATGCGCCGTCATTGTCGATTATGGCGCTGGCGATTGTCAGCAATCTTGGCTTTTTAACGCCTATCGATCCGTTGCCCGGTAAATTTATCGCCGCCGGATTAATTATCGCCTTTATGTTGCTACACCTGCGCTCCGTTGAAGGCGGCGCAGCGTTTCAGACGCTAATTACCATCGCCAAAATTATCCCGTTCACTATCGTCATTGGCCTTGGGATCTTCTGGTTTAAAGCGGAGAATTTTGCCGCCCCTACCACCACTGCGATTGGCGCAACGGGCAGCTTTATGTCGCTGCTGGCGGGGATCTCTGCCACCAGTTGGTCGTATACCGGCATGGCCTCTATCTGTTATATGACCGGCGAAATTAAAAACCCCGGAAAAACCATGCCACGAGCGCTGATTGGTTCCTGTCTGCTGGTTCTGGTGCTCTACACCCTGCTGGCGCTGGTGATTTCCGGCCTGATGCCCTTCGACAAACTCGCCAATTCTGAAACGCCGATTTCCGACGCCCTGACCTGGATCCCCGCACTCGGCAGCACCGCTGGGATCTTTGTTGCCATCACGGCGATGATCGTCATTCTTGGTTCGCTTTCCAGCTGCGTGATGTACCAGCCGCGGCTGGAATACGCGATGGCGAAAGACAACCTGTTCTTTAAATGCTTCGGCCATGTGCATCCGAAATACAACACGCCGGATGTCTCCATCATCCTGCAAGGGGCGCTGGGGATCTTCTTCATCTTCGTTTCCGATCTCACCAGCCTGCTGGGTTATTTCACCCTGGTGATGTGTTTCAAAAATACCCTCACCTTCGGCTCCATCATCTGGTGTCGTAAACGCGACGATTACAAACCGCTGTGGCGTACTCCGGCTTTCGGGCTGATGACCACCCTCGCCATTGCGTCAAGCCTCATTCTGGTCGCCTCAACCTTTGTCTGGGCACCGATTCCCGGCCTTATCTGCGCCGTCATCGTTATTGCTACTGGTCTGCCTGCTTACGCCTTCTGGGCGAAGCGTAGCCGCCAGCTCAACGCTTTGTCGTAATGTTATCTGGAGAAAATAAAATGTTGGATATTGATAAAAGCACCGTGGACTTTCTGGTCACCGAAAATATGGTTCAGGAAGTGGAAAAAGTTCTCAGCCATGACGTTCCGCTGGTGCACGCCATCGTGGAAGAGATGGTGAAGCGCGACATTGATCGTATTTATTTCGTTGCCTGCGGCTCGCCACTCAACGCGGCGCAAACGGCGAAACATCTGGCGGATCGCTTTTCCGATCTTCAGGTCTACGCCATTTCCGGCTGGGAGTTCTGCGATAACACCCCGTATCGCCTCGACGATCGTTGCGCGGTGATTGGCGTTTCTGACTACGGTAAAACGGAAGAGGTAATCAAAGCGCTGGAGCTGGGCCGGGCCTGCGGCGCACTCACTGCGGCGTTCACCAAACGCGCGGACAGCCCGATTACCTCGGCGGCGGAATTTAGCATTGATTATCAGGCCGACTGTATCTGGGAAATTCACCTGCTGCTCTGCTACAGCGTGGTGCTGGAGATGATCACCCGCCTCGCGCCGAACGCGGAAATCGGCAAGATCAAAAACGATCTCAAGCAGTTGCCGAATGCGCTCGGTCATCTGGTACGCACCTGGGAAGAAAAAGGCCGCCAGCTTGGTGAACTGGCCAGCCAGTGGCCGATGATTTATACCGTTGCTGCGGGTCCGCTGCGTCCGCTGGGTTACAAAGAAGGCATTGTAACGCTGATGGAATTTACCTGGACGCACGGCTGCGTGATTGAGAGCGGAGAGTTCCGCCATGGCCCGCTGGAGATTGTCGAACCGGGCGTTCCGTTCCTGTTCCTGCTCGGCAATGATGAAAGTCGCCACACCACCGAACGCGCCATTAACTTTGTTAAACAGCGTACTGACAACGTGATCGTCATCGATTACGCCGAAATTTCGCAAGGGCTGCACCCGTGGCTGGCACCGTTCCTGATGTTCGTGCCAATGGAGTGGCTCTGCTACTACCTGTCTATTTACAAAGATCACAACCCGGATGAACGCCGCTATTACGGTGGTCTGGTGGAATATTAATCCCTCTCCCGGCCCGGCAACGGGCCGAATTTACGCAAGGAGTTACCCGATGAAAACAGGTATGTTTACCTGCGGCCACCAGCGGCTGCCTATTGAACACGCATTTCGTGATGCAAGCGAGCTGGGTTACGACGGCATCGAAATTTGGGGCGGTCGCCCGCACGCGTTCGCGCCGGACTTAAAAGCGGGCGGCATCAAACAAATCAAGGCGCTGGCGCAGACGTATCAGATGCCGATTATCGGCTATACGCCAGAAACCAACGGCTATCCGTATAACATGATGCTGGGCGATGAACATATGCGTCGCGAAAGCCTCGACATGATCAAGCTGGCGATGGATATGGCAAAAGAGATGAACGCGGGTTATACGCTGATTTCCGCGGCCCACGCGGGCTATCTCACGCCACCTAATGTTATCTGGGGACGGCTGGCAGAGAACCTAAGCGAACTGTGTGAGTACGCGGAAAACATCGGCATGGATCTAATCCTCGAACCGTTAACGCCGTATGAATCGAACGTCGTGTGTAATGCTAATGATGTGCTTCATGCGCTGGCGCTGGTGCCTTCGCCGCGCCTGTTCAGCATGGTCGACATTTGCGCGCCGTATGTCCAGGCGGAACCGGTGATGAGTTATTTCGACAAACTGGGCGATAAATTACGTCATCTGCATATTGTCGACAGCGACGGGGCCAGCGACACGCATTACATTCCTGGAGAAGGCAAAATGCCGCTGAGGGAACTGATGCGCGATATTATCGACCGGGGCTATGAGGGTTACTGTACGGTGGAGCTGGTGACGATGTATATGAACGAGCCCAGACTCTATGCCCGCCAGGCGCTGGAACGCTTTCGCGCGCTGCTGCCGGAGGATGAGAGATGAAAACCCTGGCGACAATCGGCGATAACTGCGTCGATATCTACCCGCAACTGAATAAAGCGTTTTCTGGCGGTAATGCGGTCAATGTGGCGGTGTACTGCACTCGCTACGGCATACAGCCGGGATGCATTACCTGGGTGGGTGACGATGACTACGGCACAAAGCTGAAGCAGGATCTCGCCCGCATGGGCGTCGATATCAGCCATGTCCATACGAAACACGGCGTTACCGCACAAACTCAGGTGGAACTGCACGACAATGATCGCGTTTTTGGCGACTACACCGAAGGCGTGATGGCCGACTTTGCCCTGAGTGAAGAGGATTACGCCTGGCTGGCGCAGTATGACATTGTGCACGCGGCAATCTGGGGACATGCGGAAGACGCATTCCCACAGCTGCACGCTGCGGGCAAACTTACCGCTTTCGACTTCTCCGACAAGTGGGACAGCCCGCTCTGGCAGACACTGGTGCCGCATCTCGATTTTGCCTTTGCCTCCGCACCGCAAGAAGACGAAGCGCTGCGTCTGAAGATGAAAGCGATTGTTGCCCGTGGCGCAGGCGTGGTGATTGTCACGCTGGGTGAAAACGGCAGCATTGCCTGGGATGGCGCGCAGTTCTGGCGTCAGGCTCCTGAACCGGTGACGGTTATCGACACCATGGGTGCCGGAGATTCGTTCATTGCCGGATTCCTTTGCGGCTGGTCTGCGGGGATGACATTACCGCAGGCGATGGCGCAGGGAACGGCGTGCGCGGCGAAAACCATTCAGTACCACGGTGCCTGGTAGGTATAACGTTGGCGTGAGCATCTTCACGCCAACGTGCTGTTACTTGCCGGAAAACGACCCTATAATCCGAGTAATTCATTCTTTATTTCAGGGTCGATTATGTCAGCTACGGACCGCTACTCTCATCAACTCCTCTACGCTACCGTCCGCCAGCGGTTGCTGGATGATATCGCGCAGGGGGTTTACCAGGCCGGGCAACAGATCCCTACCGAAAACGAGCTTTGTACGCAATATAACGTCAGCCGCATTACTATTCGCAAAGCTATCAGCGACTTAGTGGCAGACGGCGTACTGATCCGCTGGCAGGGCAAAGGCACCTTTGTACAAAGCCAGAAGGTCGAAAACGCCCTGCTGACCGTCAGTGGTTTTACCGATTTTGGCGTCTCACAAGGCAAGGCGACGAAAGAGAAAGTGATCGAGCAGGAACGAGTCAGCGCCGCGCCGTTTTGCGAAAAGCTGAACATCCCTGGCAACAGCGAAGTGTTCCATCTTTGCCGGGTGATGTATCTCGATAAAGAGCCGCTGTTTATTGATAGTTCCTGGATCCCACTGTCGCGTTATCCTGACTTTGATGAGATTTACGTTGAAGGAAGCTCCACTTATCAGTTATTTCAGGAGCGTTTCGACACGCGAGTGGTCAGCGACAAAAAGACCATCGATATCTTTGCCGCCACCCGCCCGCAGGCAAAATGGCTGAAATGCGAACTGGGCGAACCGTTGTTTCGCATCAGCAAAATCGCCTTTGATCAGAATGACAAACCGGTGCACGTCTCCGAACTCTTCTGCCGCGCCAATCGCATCACCTTAACGATTGATAATAAAAGACATTAACCGTAGGCCGGATAAGATGCGCCAGCATCGCATCCGGCGATGCTGGCGCGTTGAATTTTACATCCCGTACGTTCCCCTCACCCTAACCCTCTCCCCAAAGGGGCGAGGGGACCGTTCAGTACGGAATTTAGCTTGACGGTGCTATCCAGCATTAAATACTGGCAATACTCTCACGCAAAATCCGCAGCACCGTCTCTTCACCGCTGCGATTCGGGTTAATGCGAATCGCACAATGTTCTGATTGTGGATTCGCCTGGCGAAACGTTCCGGAAAGGCGATAAAAGAGCGGCGGGATTTCATATTTCGACTCTGCACCCACCGGGTAAGGCAAGGCACCGCGCTTTTGCGCCTCTTCCAGCACTCTGGCGGCAATCGGCTGATGAAACTCGACAATCAACACCTTCGACTGCGCATTAGCAATCACCGCGCTTTTCACTTCCGGCACCGCACCACCGTTAAGCAAAGCCAGCAACCGTTCAGATACCCCTGCCTGCACCGCGTGCATCACTGGCGCAAACACCAGACCACGCAATACTTCCAGCGCCTGTGCGCCCTGGATCTGGCTACCGCCGGAGTAAAGCGTGGCGCGAATACGGTTGATAACATCAGCATCGCCGACCACTGCACCAACACCCTCTGGCCCAAATAGCTTGAAGCAGGAAAATGTCGAGACATTCGCGCCGCATTCACAGCCGATTCGCGCCACCTTCATCACCGCATAGTTGTCATCGGTTAACGCTGGAACACCTGCCGCGCGCAACGTTGCCAGCACATCTGCCAGCACGTAGCTGTCCTGCGGCTGCTGGCGCGTATGCTGCACCAGCGCCGCATCCGGTTGTTGCTCGTCGACGACCTGCTTCAGTGCCGACAGGTCATTGAAATCAACAGTAATAAGCGTCAGCCCCATCTGCTCAATAATAACCCGTGTCGTCGGGTAAACAGGCGCGTCATGCACCAGAAGACGCTGCCCCGGTTTGAGCAAAGCCGCCAGCCCGGCGCGAATCGCGCCAGTCCCCGCGCCCTGCACCAGCGCCGCAGCCTGTGCGTGAAATGCATCAGCCAGCACCTGTTCCACACGCTGGGTAACGCGCGGTTGATTCAGTCCTGGCGTTAAGCCTAAATCACCGCCAGTAAGAAACTCGCTGCCGGGGAAATGGCGACAAATGCTATCCACCAGCGCAAACTGCTTTTGCTGCGCCTCAATAATCGTCAGGCTTTGCAGAGGAAACGTCTTCATAGGTGCCTTCCTTAAGCCGGAACGAACAGGCCAAGCCAGTAAAGAACATTCAGCAGAATACCGGTGATCATTACTGCCACGACCGGTGCCGCCATTTTCTGTACCGGACGGCCCAGGGATTCGTTGAGGAAGTAAATGGCAACCGCGATAGAGAATCCGGTATAACCCGCCATCTTAATTGCTGCGAAAATCGAACCGACCAGCAGCGCCACTTCCATCAGCATATTCATGGCGTTACGGATGTTATCCGACGCATTACGCACCGACGGATAGCGCCCCAGCCATTTGCCGATCGAACGAAGCAATAAAACTTCTGCCGAAATAACCACTGCACCTAATACCGCTGCAACCATCGGATTCGGCGAGAGATAGCCCACCGCATAAACAAAGGTAAAGCCCGCAACTGCATACACACCCGTTGCTAACGCGGTGGTGGCAATCAACGGTACAAAACCCAGCCCGCGCATAAATTCTGCCAGTGCCGCCTGGTTGATCAGCGTTTGCGATTGTTCCGGCGTTACGCCTGCGGAGTACGCTTTCTCCAGAGTGAAGATCGACACTTCACTGCCGGCGAAAATCTTCATGCTGGCAACGGCGGCAATCAATGCTCCCACGATGGCGATATAGGGTAAGTTTTTGATAATCCGCGACGTGCGTTCTTCAAACACCGAAAGCCCGCTGGCATCAATATCATTTTCATCACGATGACGCAGGTCGTGAGTTATCGCGATCCCCAGCAGCATCACCATGCCAATAAAGATTTCGATGGATTCAGGGTTAAGATGTGGGAAATAGCGCACGACTACCACACGGGTCATCAGAACAACCACGGCGGCGACCAGACTTTGCTTCCAGCCAAACTGGTAGAAAATCGCCACCAGCGGGAACAGTGCAAAAGCAGAAACCACCGGCGAGCTTAATTCCCCGAGGCTACCTAATACATCCACCGGCAGCGCGGTCAGCAGCTGGTTTACTGGCAACAGGCAAGTAAGGATCAACACGCCCCAGATAGCGCCAAGACCAAACGCCATCAGGCTGTTTATCGCCAGTACGCCGAGGATATCGGTAGGAAGAAAGAGTAACCATGCGTTGAGCAGCCCGGTTTTCAGGGTAAAAGAGATCCCCACCGAGGCCACAAAACCAATGCTCAGACCAAAAGCGATACTCCCCGCCTCGCGACGGTTCATATAGCCTTCAATCAGTTGCGGCAGGATCGGGCGGATGCCGTCATGAAAAACAGCCGCCGAGCGATGCGCCAGAAGCGATGTCATACCCGTCAGGCACGCCACCACGATAATCTGAATATACAGATCCATAGTCGTGCCTTTTATTTCAGATGGTTAATCAGCATCGGAATCGCGTGTTCGACGTGCTCAACGGAAAGGCCAAACGCCACTTTTCCTTCAGCGATCATTTTGGCGATATGCTCGTCTTTCGCTTTAATGCCTGGTTTGGCAATGGTGCAACTTTTGTTATAGCCAATCACCGCGATGGCAATCGACAATGCCGCGCCCGCACCGGTATTACACGCACCGATGTAGTAATCCAGTTGCCCGGATTTCACTTTCATTGCCGCTTCCATGTCGTTGTGAATGAAAACTTCAAAACTGCCAGGAGCCGTCGCTTCAATGGTTTTTTTAATCTGCTCACGCTGTAAGCCTGCAACGCCAATCTTTTTCATGAGTCTGTCCTTATTGGAAAAATTGAGAGGGAGTTTCACGTAACATCACATCCACATCGGCCTGACTGAATCCTGACTGGCGCAATTGCGGAATAAAGGTGGTCAATAAATAGTCATAGCCATAACCACCATTGGCTTTTAAATGGGAGCGGCGCGTAATATCCATCGACAGCATGACGCGGTTCAGCAACCCACGGTCACGTAGCGCATGAAGCATCGCAATACGCTTTTCGTCCGGGTAGTAACTGTTCTTACCAATGGTGTCGAACTGCACGTACGCGCCGAGATCGATCATCTTCAAAATGTTGTCGAGGTTGTCTTTCAGATCGCAGTGACCAACGGTGACGCGCGAAAGATCAACCCCGTGGGCTTGTAGCAACGCCAGTTGCTCCAGCCCCATCGTGCTGAACGACGTATGCGTGGAGATCGGGCGTCCGGTCTGGTTATGCGCCAGCGCAGCGGCAATAAACACCTTCTCTTCCAGCGGCGTAATCTTCCCTTCGCTAGAGCCGATCTCCGCGATAATCCCGGCTTTCAGGTCGGTGCCATCGATACCCTGTTCAATTTCATCGACCATCTCCTGCGCCAGTTCCTGCACGCTGCGGGTCGCCACATGCTCCGGGAAAAAAGCGTCCTGGTAATAACCGGTGCAGGCCACCACGTTGATCCCCGTCTCGCGCATTACATCGAGCATAAATTGCGCATTGCGCCCCATGTAACGGTTGGTCATCTCAATCACATTACGCACGCCCCGGGTCATCAGGTCGTTCATCTCCTGGCAAATGAACGCATACTGATCAAGGCGGCAGTCCACGTTGTTTTTAAAGCCGGAGAGATCAATATGCAGATGCTCATGGGCCAGGGTGTAACCCGTCGGATCAATACTCATAGGGTGTCTCCTGCAAACCGGAGGGAGGAAAGAAAAGAGCGACCATTTTGTGGCGGTGGCGCACGGAAAAATTCACACACGGTAGCCCCCACATCAGAAAGCGTGGTGCGTACACCGAGTTGCGTGTGGACCAGCCCTTGCTGATAAACCAGCACTGGCACCACTTCACGGGTATGGTGGCTGTGACCAATGGTCGGATCGTTACCGTGATCCGCCATCACGACCAGGCAATCATCTGGCTGCATCGCCTCAACAAGCCGGGCAAGGTTACGGTCAACGACCTGCAAACGTTCGGCATAACGTGCGACGTCTTCTGCATGACCAGCGAGGTCGGTTTCCTGGATATTGATGCAAATAAACGCCGTCGGATGCGTGTTAAATTCGTCGAGGGTGATATCCATAATCCGCTGGCTATCCACCAGATTTTGCCAGCTCACGCCATAAGGATTGTTGACGATATCTGCCACCTTACCCACCAGCACGGTTGGCACGCCTGCTTCATACAGTTTTTGTGGCACCTGCACTTTTTCATCGACGCCATAGCCCATATGCACGACCTGGAAACCGTTGTCATAAGCGCCAGAACGCGGCGCATTGATACCAATAAAGCGCCCTTCTTTGCTTTCTGCGGCATCGAGAATGCGTTGACTGTCGGTTAACAGGCCACCAAATGTAATGACCCGACCGACCTGTACCTGCTCACGCACGATACGACCAATTTTGATTGCGTCGTCAAAAGAGATCACAGAGAGATTGGCGGTAATGTTATAGACCTGGCCTAAATCCGCCTCGAGATTATCGCCAATCGCAACCGCCTGATTGACCCACAGAAATTGCAGTTCATCGCCACGGCGCTCCACCTGCCAACCGGCGGATACTAATGCCTGCTCAACACGGTCAATCACATCGCAAAAAGGCATCCGCAGCGGCGGTAACGGGCGCGTGCCTAAAATTTCCTGATGCCCCATAAAGGTATCGCCACCTTCATGTTGCAGCTCTGCCACGCCCCAGGTTGCGGAATCTGACGGCTGCATATCGCCTGGCGCATAACCCAATGCGTTGATTAGCCCCAGCTTCTCCAGCGTTGGTAGCTGCAAATGCGGCAACTGGCTCAGGATGTGACCACAGGTATTCGCTCCCGCATCTTGCGGACGCACCAGCGTGACATCTTTCATTGCCCCTACGCCAAAGCTATCAATCACTAACACCACAAATCGCGCCATTACGCCCCCAGAGAGTTTCCAAGACTGTCATAACGACCAACGATTTTCGGTTCGCCACGGTGAATACCGGACACCAGCACCACATCGCTACGGGTGACAAAAATCTGCGTGCGGAAACAGAGCACCACTGCACTGCTCACCGGATACTCGCCTGCCAGCGGCAGGGTGTAGTCGATACTGCTGTCATCCACAGTTTTGAGATTGGTTTCAGTAATCTTTTGATTTTCTGGCGTAAACACCAGCGCATGTTGCGCATGACCACGACGGTAGTAACCGCCGCCGTAGCAGTAGCTGTCGCCACGGAAATGATGGGAGATTTCACTTAACCAGAGCATCGCGATACGTTCAGGCTGATCGCCCTGCTGGTTTGCCGGAATAGTGCCCGTCAGCGCATGACCGGGTTCGGCATGAGTCACACCGTATTCCGCCAGCAATGGCAGCGAAGTGCAGCTGGTCGCTGAAGGCGCGTTCAGTTGCTCAAGTGCAATACCAGATTTCGCCAGTTGATCCCGTGCCTGTATCAGCGTGTGAAGATTCGGTGTCGGCAAAACTTTTCCGGCAGCCTCATCCCAAAGCAGGCAAGGGAAATGGGTAAGTCCGGCTAAATGCAGCCCCGGCAGTTTCTTAATTTCAGCAACCACCTCGTGCAGCGAATGCTGTACAAAACCGCTCTCCTGCCCCGGATAAAGAAAATCATCGTCGCTATAAACTTTGAGCAGCACAAACTGCACACGTCCGGCCTTCACCGCTGCCGCAGAAACTTCCCGCGCTTTGTCGAGAGTAAACACGGTGATGACGTCGGTGCCCTGTTCAACGGCGTCAGCAACCTGATGACAAGGGATTTGTACCAGATGCCCCTGATGCGCCACCGACAAACCAGCGCGGCGCATGACTCGCGCCTCTTTGTAATCCACCGCCACAATGCCGCTGTAACCTAATGCCAGCAATTTTTCCGCCAGCCATGGGTTACGGCCAAACTGCTTGGTCATCAGATACAGTTCAATGCCGTAAAGCCGCGCCGTCTCAATCAGTCGCTTACCGTTTTCCAGTACCTGATCCACGTCGATCACCCAGCTGTCCGGGGCGATCTTGCCCTGCTGCCACAAACTTAGTGCGGCGGAAATCAGCGCCGGGTTCTGGCGTTTCAATGCTTCTACAAACATCTTGTTGCCTCGTTTCTGTTCCTTGAATTAAATATTCATTTTTTTGAATATTTAGGTTGTGCGACGTGGATTTGTCGGGAGCTTCAAACCTCTTCGTTAGCAGCCATCCATAATCCATAAAGGTTGGCCAGCAAATAGCCTTCTTCACACGGGTTAACTTCCAGTGCGAATTCCTTCAACAACACCTGATGCAATTGCACAACGGCTTGCCAGTGGCTGGATTGCGCCAGCTCTGCCAGCAATTCGTTATCCAGCGGCTCTATTTCTTCACCACGGCGACTGCGCATCAGTGCACTCGCCATATGTGTCATCGCCATCGTTCCTTGCTCACTGCGCACCGGCAGATGGCACTCTGTTTCCAGTACGTTGACGACCTGCATCATGCCTTTGCAGATGTCCTTATCAATAACGCCTGCCTCGCAAAGCAGGTTGAGTCTGGTTTCCATATCAGATGCCTTTCGTTTAATAACTCGGTTCCTGTTCCCCACTCACCACGCGTTGTTGATGGGCGAGCAGGGCGTGTTTATCTACAACGGCACGCAGCAGTTGTTGCATTGGGTAATCATCGGCTCGCGTCAGGACCACGGCTTCGGTGGCCTGTAAAAATCGCGGATCGTCTGTGAGCGGCGTCGCCTCTAATCCCAGCATGGTCAGTTCGTTTTCCGCCACCACGTTCCAGATAACCGCATCGACATCGCCTTTAACAATGCGTTGTAAACTCTCGTGATAAGAGAGATCGACACGTTCCACATCACTATCGCCAAAAAAGACATCGGTCATGATTTTCTGATCCGCCGAACGGTTATCCAGCCCCACGCGCTTCACGTTTGCGGACTCGCCTTTACGGCAAATCAACTGGTGCTCGCCAACGTAGGTGTGCGGCCCCAACTCCAGCGCGAGGCAAAACCCTTTTTGCGTGAGATAACTTTCCGCCGCCAGTCGGGAAACCACCGCCATGTCATACACGCCGTTAAGTAAACACTCCACGCGAATATCCGCGCCGCGCATATGCGCATAGTAAAAAGGAATGCCATCAAACTGGGCTTTCAATCCGCTCGCTAAACCTTCGTACAAGCGGGTATAGGGCAAAGGCATCGCACATACCACGTTGTTGATATCCACATGACTCAGCAATGCTTTGTTATCCATCTCGACCAGATAACTGCCATTGCGCCCACGGCGTTCAATCCGTATCGCTCCGCTTGATTCCAGCGTTTTCAACGCGGCCTGCGTCAGGCCAACGGATGAACGGCATTCAGTTGCCAGCTCATCTATGGTTTTCAACCTATTACCGCATTTTTCACCCAACAAATAACGGGCCAGCGTCGTGATAACGACGCCTTCTTTTTTGATAAACGTTCGACGCATAATATATTTTCAATAAAATGAATGTTTATATCTTCATTAAAATGAAGATAAGTGG
>NZ_SJWV01000116.1:0-13089 GCF_004352695.1 Escherichia sp. KCJ4928 | reverse complement strand
GAATAATAATATAACACTCAACAATAATATTTATTATAATTATGATTACTTATCACGACGCATTCGCGAAAGCGAACCATTACCTTGATGATGCAGATCTCCCGGTCGTCATTACTCTACATGGACGCTTTAGCCAGGGCTGGTATTTCTGTTTCGAAGCACGAGAATTTCTCGAAACTGGAGATGAGGCCGCGCGCTTAGCTGGTAACGCACCTTTTATTATTGATAAAGACAGTGGTGAAATTCATTCTCTGGGAACGGCAAAGCCGCTGGAAGAATATCTACAGGATTACGAAATAAAAAAGGCTACCTTCGGCTTGCCCTGACAAAATAGCCCTCTTCCCACGAAGAGGGCCGCTAACCTTAGTACCCCGCCGTTAAATCATCCACCGAGCGCGGGTCGGATGCGCCGTACAACTCACCGTCCGGCCCAACCATAATGCTTTGTGTACTGCCCATCGCCTCTTTCAGCGCCACTTTCTGACCTTTTGCTTCCAGCAGCTTGAGCGTATCCGGGCTAAACCCTTTTTCGACACGCAGCTCGTCCGGCAACCACTGATGGTGGAAACGCGGCGCATTGGTCGCTTCGGCGACGTTCATGCCATAATCGATGCTATTCACCACCATTTGCAGCACTGTAGTGATGATCCGGCTCCCGCCAGGGCTACCGGTGACCAGCCAGGTTTTACCGTCTTTCACCACAATGGTTGGTGACATTGACGACAGCGGACGTTTATTCGGCCCGACGGCGTTGGCATCACCGCCCACCAGCCCGTAAACGTTCGGTACGCCCGGTTTAGCGGAGAAATCATCCATCTGATTATTAAGCAGAATACCGCTCTCGCCCGCGACAATGCCCGTACCGAAGGTGGTGTTCAGCGTATAGGTCACCGCCACCGCGTTACCATCTTTATCCACCACTGAGTAATGGGTAGTTTGATTACTCTCATAAGGCGCAAGCTTGCCGGGGCGAATTTCGCTGGATGGCTTCGCTTTATTGATATCAATTTGATCGGCAATAGATTTGGCATAGGCTTTATTGGTCAGCGCCTGCCACGGTACTTTGACAAAATCCGGGTCGCCAAGATATTCCGAGCGGTCGGCGTAGGCGTATTTCTCCGCTTCTGCCATGATTTGCATCGCATCGGCGCTGCCAAAGCCGTATTTCTTCATATCGAAGTTTTCCAGAATATTGAGGATTTGTACGATATGGATCCCGCCGGAGGATGGCGGTGGCATGGAGTAAACCTGATACCCGCGATAATCGCCACTTATCGGTGTGCGTTCGACCGCTTTATACGCCGCTAAATCTTCTTTAGTGATCAAGCCACCGTTTTTCTGCATCTCCTGGGCAATCTGTTCCGCTATCGTGCCTTTATAGAATTCGTCCGGGCCGTTTTCGGCAATCATCTCCAGGCTCTTTGCCAGGTTCGCCTGCACCAGCTTGTCGCCCTTTTTCAGCGGCTCGCCCTCTTTCCAGAAGATAGCTTTACTGTTTTCGTGATTCGGCAACACTTCGCTACCGTAGGTTTTGAGATCGTCAGCCAGCGCGTCGTTAACGATAAAACCATCGCGTGCCAGTTTAAACGCGGGCTGCACGACTTTGTTCAGCGGCATGGTGCCGTATTTATCCAGCGCCAGCGAGAAACCTGCTACCGTACCCGGTGTGCCGGAAGCCAGATGCGAAGTGAGTGATTTTTTGCTGTCCGGGTTGCCCTGATCATCGAGGAACATATCGCGGGTCGCTTTGGCGGGTGCCATTTCGCGGAAATCGATAGCCGTGGTATTGCCATTTTTCGAGCGGATTAACATAAAACCACCACCGCCCAGATTCCCTGCCTGCGGATGCGTTACCGCCAGCGCGTAGCCCACCGCCACGGCGGCATCAACGGCATTCCCGCCCTCCTTGAGAATATCCACCCCCACCTGAGTGGCAGTGGCGTCCACAGACGCTACCATTCCCTGTTTCGCGCGTACCGGGTGGAAGACATCTTCCTCCACACCATACGAGACGGGCGGCGCAGGAGGCGCGGCGGCGGCGCTAAAACAACTTCCTGAGAGCAGAGCAGCAATGGCCACCCGGCGTAAAAACGTCGGTTTTATCATCGTTATTCTCCAGAGATTAAGGGGCAACCCCAGCTAAGCCTGGTATATAACTCTGAATTAATCATCGTTTTGTCGGGAAGCGAGTAAACTTAAAGGATATCTTCAGAGGAGGATACGCGATGAAACGACTTCTGATTCTTACGGCACTCCTGCCGTTTGTCGGCTTTGCACAGCCCATTAATACTCTGAACAACCCTAACCAGCCGGGGTATCAGATACCCAGCCAGCAGCGGATGCAAACCCAGATGCAGACTCAGCAAATCCAGCAAAAAGGGATGCTGAATCAGCAACTGAAAACGCAAACTCAGTTGCAACAGCAGCATTTAGAAAACCAGATAAACAATAATTCTCAGCGGGTGTTGCAGTCACAGCCGGGGGAGCGAAATCCCGCCCGGCAGCAAATGCTGCCCAACACCAACGGCGGGATGTTAAACAGCAACCGTAATCCGGATAGTTCGTTGAATCAGCAGCATATGCTGCCGGAGAGGAGAAACGGCGACATGCTGAATCAGCCCAGCACGCCGCAGCCTGACATTCCGTTGAAAACTATTGGGCCGTAAAGTTCGGACCAATCACGTCAATCGCATCGGTACAGATGCAATCCACGCCCCAGCGCAGCAACTCTGCCGCGCGCTGGGGTTTATTGACGGTATAAACCAGAATCCGCAGTCCGGCGTCTTTCAACTGCATCACTCGCACTTTATCGAGTAACTTATGATTGAGATGAATAGAGACGCAGCCCAGCCGCGCGGTCAGTTCGCGCCAGTCGTCGCGCCACTCATCAAGCAATAAACCACGCGGCAGTTCCGGTGCCGCCAGCTGTGCAGCTTCTAAAGCATCAATCTCAAACGATGACAGTAGCGGCGGCGTCATACCGGCCCACAGTTGGCGTGCCGCCAGCGCCACCATTTTGCCCGTTAATGGTCCAGTGCCAGTGGTGGGTTTGATTTCGATATTCGCCATCATCCCGTGTTCGCGACAGCGTTCCGCCACCTGCGAAAGCAACGGCAGCGGCTCACCTTTAAACGCTTTGCTGTACCAACTGCCCGCATCCACGCGCAGTAAATCCTGCCAGTTCAGTTCACCCGCGACGCCCCAGCCGTTGCTGGTGCGTTCGAGATTGTCGTCATGGAGCAGGAAGATCTCGCCATCTTTCGATAACTTCGCGTCAAATTCGATCATCTTATGACCGTATTTTGCCCCGACGTCGATTGCCGCCAGGGTGTTTTCCGGGGCCAGCTTGCCGCCGCCACGATGAGCGACGATGCGGGGATAAGGCCAGTTACTCATACTCGTTGTCCTGTTTCACCATCAAAAAGATGCAGCTGATTTTCCGCCAGATGCAGCCACAGCGTGCTGCCTGCCGTCGGGCGCTCCTGATGCGCCAGTCGCACCACCAGCTTCTGCTCGCCCCAGCGTCCGTGCGCCAGGTTATCTGCGCCGAGGATCTCCAGCGTGTCCATCACCATCGGTACGCCGCCTTCTGCCTGCGAGCTTAGCGCAATATGTTCCGGGCGAATGCCGAGAGTCATTTTACGCCCGGCATACTGACGGTAGCCACCGTTTAGCGGCAGCTCAATACCGCCGTCCAGTTCGAAATGCGTGCCTTCGTTATTCACGCGGCCTGTCAGCAGGTTCATCGCCGGACTGCCGATAAAACTCGCTACAAACAGGCTGGCGGGCTTTTCGTAGACTTCAACTGGTGTGCCAATCTGTTCGGCAACGCCGCCGTTCATCACCATTACTCGCTGGGCGAGCGTCATCGCTTCAACCTGATCGTGAGTAACGTAGAGTGAAGTCGTTTTCAGGCGACGGTGCAACTGTTGCAGTTCAAGACGCATCTGCACGCGCAGCTTGGCATCGAGGTTAGAGAGCGGCTCATCAAACAGGAACACCGCCGGATCGCGCACAATCGCGCGGCCCATCGCCACACGCTGGCGCTGACCGCCGGAAAGCTCGCGCGGGCGACGTTTGAGCAGACCGTCCAGCTCCAGAATGCGCGCCGCTTCTTTAACGCGCTCGGCAATTTGCTGCTTGCCCATGCCGCGAATTTTCAGCCCCCACGCCATGTTTTCTTCGACACTCATATGCGGATAAAGCGCGTAGTTCTGGAACACCATCGCAATCCCGCGATCTTTTGGCTCCATTTCAGTCACGCGCTGGTCGTTGATCCAGATATCGCCTTCTGTCACCCGCTCCAGCCCGGCAACCATGCGCAGCAGCGTCGATTTCCCGCAGCCAGACGGCCCGACCATCACGATAAATTCGCCATCCGCCACATCAAGGGTCAGCGGTTTAATGACCTGGGTTTTACCATCCCAGCTTTTGGTTACTGCCTGTAATTTCAGTCCTGCCATCTTATTTCTCACTATCGACCAGGCCGCGCACGAAGGCACGCTGCATCACTAAAACAATCACCACCGGAGGGATAAGCGTTAACAACATCGCCGCCATCACTGAGTTCCATTCCGTGGTGCCTTCGCCTGTAGCGATCATCCCTTTGATCCCTGCCACGGTGGTGCCGAGATCCACATCGGTAATAATCAACAACGGCCACAAATACTGATTCCAGCCGTAGATAAAGGTGATCACAAACAGCGCCGCCAGATTAGTTTTGGAGAGCGGAAAAACGATGTCGCAAAAGAAGCGCATTGGCGATGCGCCGTCGATCCGCGCGGCTTCCACCAGCTCATCCGGCAGCGTCATAAAGAACTGGCGGAACAGGAAAGTAGCGGTCGCCGAGGCCATCAGCGGCAGCGTTAAACCGGCGTAGCTGTCGAGCATCTGCAGGTTGGCGATGACTTCCACCGTCGGGAAGATACGTACTTCAACCGGCAGCATCAGGGTGATAAAAATCATCCAGAAGAAGAGGTTACGTAGCGGAAAACGAAACCAGACAATGGCAAATGCCGAGAGCATCGAGACGGTAATTTTGCCGAGCGTAATGCTGAACGCCATCACAAAGCTGTTAAGCAACATCCGCCAGAACGGCGCGCTATTCGTGCCTACCCCGTTCACCCAGATGTTGTGGATGTTTTCCAGCAGATGTGTGCCGGGGATGAGCGTCATCGGCGCGGCATAGACGGCCTGTTTATCCAGCGTCGCCGCGACAAACGCCACGTACAGCGGGAAGAGGATCACCGCGATCCCGAGGATCAGCATGGTATGGCTGAATATCGTCAGCCACGGACGGTTCTCAATCATTGGTAACGCACCTTGCTTTCAACATAGCGGAACTGCACCACCGTCAGCACGATGACGAGGAACATCAACACCACCGACTGTGCGGCAGACGAAGCCAGATCCAGTCCGGTAAAACCTTCGCGGTAGATCTTATAAATCAGCGTCGTGGTGGCCTGAACCGGCCCGCCGGACGTGGCGGCGTCGATCACCGGGAAGGTGTCGAAGAAGGCATACACCAGGTTCACTACCAGCAGGAAGAAACTCACCGGGGCGATAAGCGGCAGCGCAATCTTAAAGAAGCGGCGAATCGGCCCTGCACCGTCGATGGCTGCGGCTTCGATCAACGAACGGGGAATGGATTGCAGCGCGGCATAGAAGAACAGGAAGTTGTAGCTGATTTGCTTCCATACTGAGGCAAACACCACCAGAAACATTGCCTGACCGCTGTTTTGCGCGTGGTTCCAGTCGTAGCCGAACTCCGCGAGAAAATGGGTGATCAGCCCGCGACCGGGGTTAAACAGGAAGATCCACAATACGGCGGCAACGGCGGGAGCCACGGCGTAAGGCAGCAACATTAAGGTTTGATAGAAACGGCTGCCGCGCACGATGTACTCCACCAGCGCCGCAAAGAACAGCGATACCAGCAAACCGCTGACGGTGACAAAGGTGCTGAATTTTATCGTCGTCCAGAAGGAGTCGAGATAGTAGCTGTCATGGAACAGCGTGACGAAGTTATCCAGGCCGACAAACTGGCTGGAGAAACCAAACGGATCGACGCTTTGTAGCGAGTACCACAACGCTTCGCCCGCAGGCCAGATAAAAAAGATAACGGTGATGATGAGCTGCGGCGCGACCAGCAGATAAGGCAGCCAGCGCGAGCGGAACACCGGACGGGATGATGACATTACGGTTAATTCCTGAACTGTGCCGGATGCGCTTCGCTTATCCGGCCTACACGCGATGCCAGGTCAGATAAGCGAAACGCATCCGACATTACACTGATTAAGACTTCGTCGATTTCTCAAAGCGGCGCAGCAACTGATTTCCACGCTCAACGGCGGTATCCAGTGCCTGCTGTGGTGTCTTCTTACCGGTCCACACGCTCTCCAGCTCTTCATCCACAATCACGCGGATCTGCGGCATGTTGCCCAGACGCAGCCCTTTGGTGAACGGCAACGGCGGCTTATTCAGCATCTGACGCGTCGCGGTATCCGCCCCTGGGTTTTTCTCATAAAAGCCCTGCTCACGGGTCAGGTCATACGCTGCTTTGGTGATTGGCAGATAACCGGTTTTCTGATGCCACTCGGCAGCGTTTTCTGGCTTCGCGAGGAAATCGAGGAACTTCGCCACACCGGTATACGTTTCTTTATCTTTACCCTGCATCACCCACAGGCTGGCTCCGCCGATAATAGCGTTTTGTGGCGCATCTTTCGCATCGGCGTCGTAAGGCATCATGCCTACGCCGTAGTTAAATTTGGCGTACTCGCGAATGTTGGCAAGAGAACCGGAAGAGGCGGTGGTCATCGCGCAATCACCGTTATAGAACTTCTCGGTGGATTCATCCTTACGACCGACGTAGCTGAAGTCGCCCTTCTTGTTCATCTCCTCGAGCATGGCGATGTGTTTCACCTGCTCCGGCTTGTTGAACTCCAGCACCGCGTCCGTGCCGTCAAAGCCGTTGTTTTTGCTGGCAAACGGCAGACCGTTCCAAGCGCTAAAGTTTTCCAGTTGGATCCAGCCCTGCCAGCCGCTGGCGTAGCCGCACTTCATACCGGAGGCTTTCAGTTTCGCGGCATAGTCCGCCAGATCCTGCCAGGTTTTCGGCGGTTGTTCCGGGTCTAATCCTGCTTTCTTGAAGGCGTCTTTGTTGTAATAGAGAACGGGGGTCGAGCTGTTGAATGGCTGGGAGAGTAAGTGGCCCGTTTTGCTGTCGGAGTAGTAACCGGAAACCGTCGGCACAAACTGCGACTCATCGAATTGAATCCCCGCCTCTTTAAACACGTCATATACCGGTTTAATGGCTTTCGATGCCATCATGGTGGCGGTGCCAACTTCATAAACCTGCAAAATAGCCGGAGCGTTGCCGGTACGAAATGCGGCAATCCCCGCGCTTAAATTCTGTTCGTAGTTGCCTTTATAGGTCGGTACAATTTTGTAATCCGGATTTTCGGCGTTAAAACGTTGGGCCAGAGAATCCACCTCTTTACCCAGTTCCCCTTCCATAGAATGCCAGAACGGAATGGTCGTCACTGCCTGTGCATTCCCCATTAACGCCAGTCCGAGCGCCAGTGCTGAAGCTGTATAATGTAACGGTTTCATCGTTTATCTCTCTTGTTGTACCGAATGCGCGAATTCACGCGTTTTATGCTCGCGGGGTAACATGACATGCTCGAATTACAGAAAAATAACTTTTTTGTTACATTTGTAAGATAGTAAGGTGTCAGAAAGATGACAAGGCGGTGACGGCGTGGGTGAGGGAAAATGGGAGATGGGGCACGGATAAGCGGAAAAATAGAAGGTCTGAATCAAACTCTACAGATTACTCATCGTTTCATGCCAGATGCGGCGTAAACGCCTTATCCGGCCTACAAGATCGTGCAAATTCAATATATTGCAACTCACCCAGTAGGCCTGATAAGCGCAGCGCATCAGGCAATTTTACATTTGTCACCTGTCTCAAAGGAGTCTTTTGACTCCTTATCAATCAACGTGTTATTACCCGCCTAAATACGCACTTCTCACTGCTTCGTTCGCCAGCAGCGCGTCGCCGGTATCGGAGAGCACCACATGGCCGTTTTCCAGCACGTAGCCGCGATCCGCCAGCTTTAGCGCCTGGTTGGCGTTCTGCTCGACGAGGAAGATAGTCATCCCCTGCTCGCGCAGCTGCTCGATGGTGTCGAAAATTTGCTGGATGATAATCGGCGCAAGACCGAGCGATGGCTCATCAAGCAACAACAAACGCGGGTTGCTCATCAGCGCGCGACCAATCGCCAGCATCTGCTGTTCACCGCCGGACATGGTGCCCGCCCGCTGAACACGACGCTCATGAAGACGTGGAAACAGCTCATACACCCACTTTATGCGCTCCTGAAACTGGTCACGTTCGGCAAAGAAGCCGCCCATCGCCAGGTTCTCTTCCACCGTCATCCGCGAGAAGACGCGACGCCCTTCCGGGACAATCGCTACCGCTTCGCGCATGATTTTCGCCGTCTGCCAGTCGGTAATGTCTTTATCATCAAACACAATTCGCCCGCTGGTGGCGCGCGGATCGCCGCATAACGTACCAAGCAAGGTGGTTTTCCCCGCCCCGTTCGCGCCAATCAGCGTGACAATCTCGCCCTGATTGATATGCAAGCTCACCTCATGCAGCGCCTGGATTTTGCCGTAGTGGGCGCTGACTTTGTCAAAGGACAACATGACTTTTTCCATCTTATGCCTCACCTAAATAGGCACGGATCACGTCCGGGTTATTACGGATTTGCTCCGGCGTACCGTTTGCCAGCGGCGTCCCCTGATTGACCACGTAAATTCGGTCCGAAATTCCCATCACCAGCTTCATATCGTGTTCAATCAACAAGATAGTGGTGTTGTGATGATTGCGCAGTTCGGCAATCAGCTCATCCAGCTCTTTGGTTTCTTTTGGGTTAAGACCTGCCGCCGGTTCGTCGAGCATTAAAATCTCCGGCTGCGTCACCATGCAGCGGGCAATCTCCAGACGGCGTTGATCACCATAGGCCAGGTTACTCGCCTGACGGTTGGCGTGTTCCAGCAAACCAATGCGCTCAAGCCAGGTGGCGGCGCGGTCGAGCGCTTCGCTCTGGGCGCGACGGAAAGAAGGCGTTTTCAACAGGCCAGAGAACAGCCCGGTTTTCAGTTGTTGATGCTGCGCCACCAGCAGGTTTTCAATCACCGTCATTTCACGGAACAGACGCACATGCTGGAAGGTGCGCACCACGCCCATGCGGGCGATTTGCTGCCCCGGTAAACCTTCCAGGTGCTGATTGCGCAGTAAAATGGTGCCGCCGGTGGGTTTGTAGAATCCGGTCAGACAGTTAAAAACCGTGGTTTTTCCGGCACCGTTAGGGCCGATTAACGAGACGATCTCCTGCGGGTACAGTTCAAGATTGACGTTGTTCACCGCCAGCAGGCCGCCGAAGCGCATCATCAGGCCGTTCACAGATAATAATGGCTGACTCATGCCTGCTCTCCTTTCGCTGCACCGTTTTTCAGCTTCAGTTGCGGGCGCGTCATGGGCAGCAAGCCCTGCGGACGCCAGATCATCATCAGCACCATCAAACCACCGAGCATTAACATGCTGTATTCGTTGAAATCACGCATCAATTCGCGCGATACCACCAGCAAAATTGCCGCCAGAATCACCGCAAACTGCGATCCCATACCGCCGAGCACCACTATCGCCAGTACAAACGCCGATTCAGCAAAGGTGAAGGATTCCGGGCTGACAAAGCCCTGGCGCGCAGCAAACAGCGTTCCGGCAAAACCGGCAAACGCGGCACTTATGGTAAAGGCAGTCAGCTTGATACGACGCGGGCTTAAGCCCAGCGAACGGCAGGCGATCTCGTCTTCACGCAACGCTTCCCACGCACGCCCCAGCGGCATCCGCAGCAGGCGGTTAATGACAAACAGGCTTAGCACCACCAGCAGCAACGCCACCAGGTAGAGGAAGATGACACGATCGGAGGGATCGTATTTCAGGCCAAAGAAATTACTGAACGTGTCCCAGCCGCCTTCACGAGCGGTACGGCTGAACTCGAGTCCGAAGAGTGTCGGTTTCGGGATCTGACTGATTCCGTTCGGGCCGCCGGTAATTTCGGTGTTATTGAGCAGCAATATGCGCACAATTTCGCCGAAACCGAGGGTAACGATCGCCAGATAGTCGCCGCGCAAGCGAAGCACCGGGAAGCCGAGCAGGAAGCCGGCCGCCGCTGCCATTAACCCGGCAATCGGCAGACAGGTCCAGAAGCCCAGGCCGTAATAGTGATTGAGCAGCGCAAAAGTGTAAGCGCCGATGGCGTAAAAGCCGCCGTACCCCAGCACCAGCAGACCAGAAAGACCAACAACCACGTTCAGCCCGAGGCCGAGGATAATGTAGATCATGGTCAGGGTGGCGATATCCACCGTCCCACGCGACACCATAAACGGCCACGCCACCGCAAGCACCAGCAGCGCCACGAGGAATAGTTTCTGCTTCACCGTGGAGCCATCAATCGCGGGCAGAATAAACTTCGGTCCGGAAACGCTTTTTAGCCCTTTCTGGAAAGCCGGTCGCAAAAGCTGGAAGAAAAAGACCACCGCCGTGCCGATAAACACCCACTGCCAACGGATGTCTGAAGCCGTGTCGACCACCAGTTTGGTGCCATCCAGCTCCAGTTGCACGCCCATAAAGACGCCCGCCAGGACAAAAAACATCGCGGCAGAGAGCAGCGCCATTGCAATATGCATCGGTTTCATACTTTCTCTACCTCCGGGCGACCCAGAATACCGGTCGGCATCACCAGCAGCACCAGAATCAGCAGGGCGAATGAGACCACATCTTTATATTCCGTACTCAGATAGGCAGAAGAGAGCGCCTCCGCAATCCCCAGAATCAGCCCGCCAATCATCGCTCCCGGAATGCTGCCAATCCCACCGAGCACCGCAGCGGTAAAGGCTTTCATCCCGGCCATAAAGCCGATGTAGGGGTTAATTACGCCGTAGAACTGACCGAGCAGCACACCTGCCACCGCCGCCATCGCCGCGCCAATCACAAAGGTCAGCGCAATCACCCGGTCGGTGTTAATGCCAAGCAGGCTCGCCATTTTCAGGTCTTCCGCGCAGGCACGACACGCGCGCCCCATACGGGAATAGCGAATGAAAACCGTCAGCGCCAGCATGGCGAGGAAGGTGACAATCCAGATCACCGCCTGCATGGTGGTAATAGAGGCAGAGAAGTTTTCGCTATGCCCCACCACCCACTGACCGTTAAACAGACTGGGCAGCGCCACGTCACGCGAACCTTCAGTCAGGCTAACGTAGTTTTGCAGGAAGATGGACATGCCGATTGCCGAGATGAGCGCAATCAGGCGCTTAGAGTTACGCACCGGGCGATAGGCTACCCGTTCGATACTCCAGCCGTAGGCGCTGGCGATGACGATTGCGCCGACGAATCCCGCCGCCACCAGCAGCCAGCCGGTATCAATGCCCATCATCATCAGCGCGGCGATGATCATAAATGAGACATAGCTGCCGATCATATAAACCTCGCCGTGGGCGAAGTTGATCATGCCGATAATGCCGTAAACCATGGTGTAGCCGATGGCAATCAGCGCGTAGGTACTGCCCAGCGTGACGCCGTTAAACATCTGCTGCAAGAAATATAAAAACTGCTCAGACATAAGGTAACCTTTCTAAACCCGCCCGTTTTTCACGGGCGGTGGGATTTTCACTTGGCTGCCGTGGATGAACCGTCGGCGTGCCACTGGAAGACACCAAAATCAAATCCCTTAAGATCGCCTTTTTCATCCCAGTTCAGCGGCCCAATCACGGTGTTTGCACCGTTAGCTTTTAAATCTTTCACCAGCGCCAGCGGCTCATCGCTGCCAGTACGCTCAAGGGCAGTCGCCAGAGATTGCACCGCCGCGTAGGTGATCCAGACATAAGGCCCGGACGGATCTTTCTTGTCTGCTTTCAGCGCATCAACGATGCCCTGGTTTGCCGGATCCTGGTCATAGCGTTTTGGCATAGTGACCAACATGCCTTCGGCAGCATCGCCAGCAATATTCGACAATGATGCGTTACCCACACCTTCCGGCCCCATAAACTGAGTTTTCAGGCCAACGGAACGGGCCTGGCGCAGCATCTGCCCCATTTCCGGGTAGTAACCGCCGTAGTAAACGAAGTCGATGTTTTCTTTTTTCAGGCGGGCGATCAGCGCGGAGAAATCTTTCTCCCCGGCGGTAATACCGTCGAAGAAGACGACGTTGGCGTTAGCCGCTTTCAGCCCGTCCTGCACCGAACGCGCCAGCCCTTCGCCATACTGTTGTTTGTCGTGAATGATGGCGATGCGCTGGGGCTTCACCGTCTCAAGAATGTATTTTGCCGCCGTAGGCCCCTGGGAAGAGTCCAGCCCGGCAGTACGCATAATGTGTTGATAACCGCGTTGGGTCAGCTCCGGGTTGGTCGCTCCCGGCGAGATCATCAGAATACCTTCGTCTTCGTAGATATCTGACGCAGGTTGGGTAGAAGAAGAACACAGATGACCAATAACGTATTTAATGCCGTCGTTAACGATTTTGTTGGCGACCGCAACGGCTTGTTTCGGGTCGCAGGCGTCGTCATATTCCACGCCCACCAGCTTATCGCCTTTAATTCCCCCTTTGGCATTAATGTCTTTAATCGCCTGACGCGCGCCGTTAAATTCCATATCGCCCCACTGGGCAATCGGGCCGGACATCGCGCCGACAACGGCGACTTTAATATCGTCAGCCATAGCGGTGTGTGAAATTGCCAGTGCAATCATCCCTGCGATGATAGTTTTCGCATTCCGTTTCATAGTCAAAAATCCCCATTCGTGATGTTGTGTTGCTTTGTTTTTATGTGTTAACAAATCAGACTGTTCTTTTTTTATACTGCACTGTTTTTGCCTGTCTGATTAAGGGTTTAGCGCAGTATTTTGTGATAATAGTGATTAAAATCCCTATTTTTCAGTCGATTAAGAACAGATAATATTCTGAATTTATTGATAGATAAACAGAAAAAAGTGCCTTTGTCAGCATAAAATAACGGCACAAAGGGCGGAAT
>NZ_SJWV01000115.1:0-13131 GCF_004352695.1 Escherichia sp. KCJ4928 | reverse complement strand
GATAGTAAGTGTCTTTAACGCTATTGCGCTGTCAGATGTAACTCTGTAAAACAGATCAGGAAGGCGGATTTCATCGATTTTGGGTGTTTTTAATTCATTTACATCACAAATGTTTTTTGATTGTGAAGTTTTTGCACGAACGGGGAAGATGAATGAAAAAGATTGCATTTGGCTGTGATCATGTCGGTTTCATTTTAAAACATGAAATAGTGGCACATTTAGTTGAGCGTGGCGTTGAAGTGATTGATAAAGGAACCTGGTCGTCAGAGCGTACTGATTATCCGCATTACGCCAGTCAAGTCGCACTGGCTGTTGCTGGCGGAGAGGTTGATGGCGGGATTTTGATTTGTGGTACTGGCGTCGGTATTTCGATAGCGGCGAACAAGTTTGCCGGAATTCGCGCGGTCGTCTGTAGCGAACCTTATTCCGCGCAACTTTCGCGGCAGCATAACGACACCAACGTGCTGGCTTTTGGTTCACGAGTGGTTGGCCTCGAACTGGCAAAAATGATTGTGGATGCGTGGCTGGGCGCACAGTACGAAGGCGGTCGTCATCAACAACGCGTGGAGGCGATTACGGCAATAGAGCAGCGGAGAAATTGAGATTCATCCACTACTTGCATGGATGAGTAATGACTAATGTGGATAGAGTTTCTTTTTGAGGTTGGCTAATGAAACGCTTTCCGCTATTTCTTTTATTCACCCTGCTCACGCTGTCCACCGTTCCGGCCCAGGCTGATATTATCGACGATACTATTGGTAATATTCAGCAGGCGATTAATGACGCTTATAACCCTGACCGTGGGCGAGACTATGAAGATTCGCGCGACGACGGCTGGCAGCGTGAAGTGAGCGACGATCGGCGCAGACAATATGACGACCGCCGCCGCCAGTTTGAAGATCGCCGCAGGCAGCTGGACGATCGCCAGCGCCAGCTTGATCAGGAGCGTCGGCAACTGGAGGATGAAGAGCGGAGAATGGAAGATGAGTATGGGCGATGAGGTTGGGTATGGAGCAGGCATCGCCCCTCACCCCAATGGGGAGAGGGAGAAAACGAGCGCAATATTCAATATTGAGCACAATCGGTCCCCTCGCCCCTCTGGGGAGAGGGTTAGGGTGAGGGGGCCAGCGCGCACATTCCCTCTCATCACGCCACCCCAATCTCCATCCCATCAAACCCCACCTCAAACCCTGACGGTAGTGCGTTTTCCATCAGCCACGCATCAAACTGGTGGCTGATATGGGTCAGAATCACCTGTGGCGAGCGGATAACCTGATTCAGCGCAAGCACGGTATTTAAATCACAGTGATTACGCGGTGCATCCGCGCGCGGCGGGTGACTGCAATCAATCACCATCACCTGCGGATGATTATTGAGTAAAAATTTCAGCGTTTTTTCCGGCAGGCCAGCGGTGTCAGACAGCCACGCCACCCGGCTATGTGCCGTTTCCAGCAGATAACCGAAGGTCAGTTTTGAGTGGTTAAGCGGCAGCGGCGTGACCTGCAACCCCTGCAAATCAAACACCACAAACGGTTCCACTGTGTGGCTGAAATCAAGCAGGCCCGGATGTTTAAACAGATCGTCGCAGCCCTGTTCATCCGGCGGGCCGTAGACCGGGATCACATCGCCCACGCCCCAGCGTAGCGGAAATAGCCCCTGGACGTGATCCATATGGTAGTGCGTCAGCAAAAACTGCTGGAACGATCCAGGCGACCAGCGATCGGTGAGATCGTGCCGCCCGGCGTCGATCAGGGTGATCGCGTCGTTAAACTTCACTACGCCGCTGCATGGCTGGCGGCGATACTGCGGCGAGCGCCGCGCTCTGGCGCAGGCCGCGCACTCGCAGCCCCATGCCGGAACGCCCTGTGCGCCGCCAGTGCCGGTGAGCGTGAGGGTCAGGCTCATGTTACAGCGCCTTGGTGAAGCGGAAGTGGCTCTGCTCGTAGCCTTCACGCAGGTAAAAACGGTGTGCGTCGTGGCGCTTCACGTTGGTGGAAAGCTCGGTCATTTCGGCCCCGGCCTGGCGGGCTTCTTCTTCTGCCCATGCCAGTAATTTACTGCCGACGTTCAGACCGCGCGCCTGCGGCATCACCACCAGTTCCTGAATTTCGCCGATCCAGTTGACATGATGCAGATGAAACTGCAAATGCAGGCCGATCATGCCGACAACTTCGCCATCCAGCAGCGCCAGATGGTAGCGCATGTTTGGGTCGCGCAGGTTGGCGTTAAAGCCCACGCGAAACGCATGGTGGTCAAACTCCGCCTGTTTTAGCTCACAAATCAGCGCGTAAACCGCGTCGGTATCGTACTGCGTGGCCGGGCGAAGCTCACAAGCAGGCATGGTGTTTCTCCTTCTGATGGATCAGCGTCAGCAGCGTGTCGACCGACTGGCGCAGGCTGCCGTCATTGTTGAGCGTATGGCAATCCTGTGGAGTATAGCGGGCGGCGCGCGCCAGGCGGGCGTTAATTTCACTGGCGTTTTCACGGCCACGGTTTTCCAGGCGCTGGCGCAGGATCTCCGGCGAAACCTGTAAACAGACGGGCAGCAGCGCCGATTGATAGCGCGCCCGTGCCTGCGGCAAATGCGCGCGTGAACCGTTGACGACTACGTCGAATCCAGCGTGCAGCCAGAGGTCAATCTCGATGCCGACGCCATAATACAGACCGTTAGCGTGCCAGCTTAAGGCCAGCAGGTTTTGCCCCGCGCGGGTAAAAAACTCCCGCTCACTCAGGGCGATATGGTTTTCACTTCCGGCGCTGGCGTCGCGCGTGATGTAGCGATGCGCCACCAGTAACTGCGTTTGTTCCCGCAGGCGGAGTTCCGCCAGCAGGCTGTCTTTCCCGGAGCCGGACGGCCCCATTAACCAAATCAGTTTTCCCATCATCAGAACACCCTTTTACCCTGACGCCAGACGTGGTCGATATGAATGTGATTGCCCTGGCGATGCGCCAGCACCAGGTCAGCGCGTTTACCCTCGCCAATCACCCCGCGATCCTGAAGATTCAGCGCCTGCGCCGGATTTTTGGTCACCAGCCTCACCGCCTGCGGTAGCGTAAAGCGGTTGCTCTCGTCATCGGCGACGCGGAACGCCGCATCCAGCAGGCTGGCTGGGTAGTAGTCGGAAGAGAGGATATCCAGCAGACCAAGCTGCGCCAGTTCACTGGCCGCCACATTGCCGGAGTGCGAGCCGCCACGCACGATATTTGGCGCACCCATCAGCACGTTCATGCCATGCTTACGCGAGGCTTCCGCCGCTTCGAACGTGGTGGTAAATTCGGCGATCACGCTGCCAAGTTGGTGGGATTCGGCAACGTGGGCGTGCGTGGCGTCATCGTGGCTGGCGAGCGCAATTTGTCGCGCGCGGCACAGGGCGGCGATGGATTCGCGATTCGGCTGCGACCAGCGTGCGGCGAGCGCCAATTGCTCTTCTTCGTACTGCTGCATCTGCGCATCGGTGAGGGAGTATTTGCCCTGATAATATTCGCGATACTTCTCGCGGTTAGCGAACTGGCGCTGGCCCGGTGAGTGGTCCATCAGCGACACCAGCGTCACCGGTTCGCGCTGAACCAGTTTTTCAAACAGCGGCAGTGTGGTGTGATGCGGCAGCTCGCAGCGCAGGTGCAGACGGTGCTCGGCGCGGTTGACGCCGCGTTTCTGCGTCTCTTCGATGGTGTTGATCATCTTCTCCAGATTCTCCAGCCGATCGCCGCCGTCGCGCACGTCGCCAATCGCCACCGCGTCCAGCACGGTGGTGATGCCGCTTGCCACCATCAGCGCGTCGTGGCTGCTCATCGCCGAATGGGCGGGCCAGTCGACTTTCGGGCGCGGGGTGAAGAATTTATCGAGGTTGTCGGTATGCAGCTCAATCAGGCCGGGTAGTAGCCAGCCACCTTCGCCGTCCATCGCTTCTGGCAGGCGGCTCTGGCTTTCGGCAAAGGCGCGGATTTCGCCATCCTGCACCTCCAGCGAACCGTGTACCACTTCGTTTTCCAGCACCAGTTTGACGTTATTGATAATCATGCAGAGGCTCCCATTGGGTGCAAGCGGTCGGCGACGTCATTACGTACGGCTTCGTCATGGAAGATGCCGACGATGGCCGCGCCACGGGTTTTGGCTTCGCGAATCAGCTCGACTACGGCGGCGCTGTTTTTGGCGTCCAGCGAGGCGGTAGGTTCGTCGAGCAGCAGAATGGGGTAGTCGACGATAAAGCCGCGGGCGATGTTGACGCGCTGCTGTTCGCCACCGGAAAAGGTTGATGGCGCCAGGTGCCACAGGCGTTCCGGCACGTTCAGGCGGGTGAGCAGACGCGCGGCTTTAGCGGCGCAGGCTTCACGCGGAACGCCGGTATCGAGCAGCGGCTGCATCACCACTTCCAGTGCTGAAATACGCGGGATGACGCGCAGAAACTGGCTCACCCAGCCGACGGTGGTTTTGCGGATCTCCACCACTTTGCGGGCTGGCGCGGTGACCAGGTCTACCCACTCGTCACCGTGTTTGATCTGGATTTGACCTTCATCGGGCAGATAGTTGGCGTACAGCGAGCGCAGCAGGGTTGATTTGCCGCTGCCGGAGTGACCGTGGAGCACCACGCATTCGCCCGCGTTGACGGTGAGCGAGGCGCGGTTGAGGACGGGCAGGCGCACGCCGTTTTGCTGGTGCAGGATGAAGGTTTTACTGACGTTTTGTACGTTAATCATTTTTCGCCTCGTGGTTCGGGTGTCGGATGCGACGCTGACGCGTCTTATCCGACCTACGGGGAGCGCATTTGTAGGCCGGATAAGGCGTTTACGCCGCATCCGGCACCGGCTCAATTCTGCAAAACCGATGACACCAGCAGCTGTGTATACGGATGATGCGGGTCGTCGAGCACGCGGTCGGTTAACCCACTCTCCACCACTTGCCCCTGCTTCATCACCAGCAAACGGTCCGCCAGCAGGCGGGCAACGCCTAAATCATGGGTGACAATCACCACCGCCAGGTTCAGCTCCACCACCAGGCCGCGCAGCAGGTCGAGCAGGCGGGCCTGCACCGACACATCCAGCCCGCCGGTCGGTTCATCCATAAACACCAGCTTCGGATGCGTCACCAGGTTGCGGGCAATCTGCAAACGTTGCTGCATGCCGCCGGAAAAGGTGGTCGGCAGGTCGTCGATCCGGTTGGCGGGAATTTCCACCTCTTCCAGCCACTTCTGCGCGGTGGCGCGAATGTCGCCGTAATGACGCGCCCCGGTCGCCATCAGCCGCTCGCCGATATTGCCGCCTGCCGAGACCTGACGGCGCAGGCCGTCGAGTGGATGCTGATGCACTACGCCCCATTCGGTGCGCAGCAGGCGACGGCGGTCGGCCTCGCTCATTGCATACAGCGAACGGTTCTCGTAGTGAATCTCCCCCTGCTGCGGCGTCAGACGCGCGGAGATCGACTTCAGCAGCGTGGTCTTCCCGGAGCCGGATTCTCCGACAATGCCCAGCACTTCTCCCGGCCATAAATCAAAAGAGACATCGCTAAAGCCTTTGCCCGGCGCGTAAAGGTGGGTCAGGTTATTGACCGAAAGTAACGGTTTATTCATTGGCTTTTCGCCTCGCTCTGTTGGCGGCAATAATCGGTATCGGAGCAGACAAACATGCGGTTTCCGGCGTCATCCAGCACCACTTCATCAAGATAGCTGTGGGTCGATCCGCAGATGGCGCATGGCTCATCCCACTGCTGAACGGTGAACGGGTGATCGTCGAAATCGAGACTTTCCACGCGGGTAAACGGCGGCACCGCATAGATGCGCTTCTCGCGCCCCGCGCCGAACAGTTGCAGGGCGGGCATCATGTCCATTTTCGGGTTATCGAATTTCGGGATCGGCGACGGGTCCATTACGTAGCGCCCGTTAACCTTCACCGGATAGGCGTAGGTAGTGGCGATATGACCGAAGCGGGCAATATCTTCATACAGTTTCACCTGCATCACGCCGTACTCCTCCAGCGCGTGCATGGTGCGGGTTTCCGTTTCGCGCGGCTCGATAAAGCGCAGCGGCTCGGGGATTGGCACCTGGAAAATAACTATCTGATCTTCGGTGAGCGGCGTTTCGGGGATGCGATGGCGCGTCTGGATAAGCGTCGCATCGTCCGTCCGTTCAGTGGTGTTTACCCCGGTCACGCGCTTAAAGAAGTTGCGGATCGACACGGCGTTGGTGGTGTCGTCTGCGCCCTGGTCAATCACCTTCAGCACGTCGCTTTCGCCAATCACGCTGGCGGTGAGCTGTATGCCGCCGGTTCCCCAGCCGTATGGCATCGGCATCTCGCGCCCGCCAAACGGCACCTGATAGCCGGGGATCGCCACCGCTTTTAAGATGGCGCGGCGGATCATGCGTTTGGTCTGCTCGTCGAGGTACGCAAAGTTGTAGCCGCTCAGATTAGCCATGGTTCTGCTCCTGTTGCAGACGTTTGAGTAGCTCCAGTTCGGCCTGGAAATCGACGTAGTGCGGGAGTTTCAGGTGCGAGACAAAGCCTGCGGCTTCGACATTGTCGGCATGCGCCAGCACGAACTCTTCATCCTGCGCCGGGCCTGTCGCGTGCTCGCCGTACTCTGGAGCCTGCAACGCACGATCGACCAGCGCCATTGCCATCGCTTTGCGCTCGCTCATGCCGAACACCAGCCCGTAGCCGCGCGTGAAGTGCGGCCGCTCACCCGGCGGGTCGATAAAACCGTTGACCATTTCACACTCGGTCATCAGCAGTTCGCCGACGTTCACCGCAAATCCCAGCTCTTCCGGCACAATCGATACGTCGATATAGCCGCTGCGGATCTCGCCTGCGAACGGGTGGTTGCGACCGTAGCCGCGTTGGGTGGAGTAGGCCAGCGCCAGCAAATAGCCTTCGTCGCCGCGCATCAACTGCTGTAAACGGGAGGAGCGTGAGCAGGGGTAAACCGGCGGCGTGCGGGTGATGTCATCCGGCTGTGCGCCGCTATCCTCTTCAAACTTCGCCAGCCCCTGACGCGCCAGCAGGCTGAAAACGTGCGGCGACGGCTGTTGTTCGCTGTGGGCGGTGGTCAGCGTCGGCGCTTCGCCGTTTGCCAGCAGGGTGAAATCGAGCAGGCGATGGGTGTAGTCGTAGGTTGGGCCAAGCAACTGGCCGCCGGGAATATCTTTATAAACCGCTGAAATACGCCGTTCGAGACGCATCTCCGTGGTGTCGAGCGGCTCGCTTACCGCGAGCTTCGCCAGCGTGGTGCGGTAGGCGCGCAGCAGGAAAATTGCTTCGACGTTATCGCCGCTGGCCTGTTTCAGCGCCAGCGCCGCCAGTTCGCGGTCGGCAATGCCGCCTTCGGTCATCACGCGATCTACTGCGAGGTTAAGCTGCTGTTCAATCTGGGCGACGCTCAGTTCAGGCAAATCGGTATCGCCCCGGCGTCGGCTCTCTTGCAGGGCGTGGGCGGCATCGATCGCCTTTTCGCCCCCTTTCACGGCAACGTACATCAGCACACCTCCACATGCGTGGTTCGCGGAATAGCCAGCAGGCGCTCGCCGCAGGTCAGGATCAGGTCGATGCCGAGCGGGAACGGGTGCGGGCGCTCGGTGAGTTCGTACAGAATGCACTCCGGCAGCTGCGGGGCGATCATTCGTTCTTCGGCAATGCCCGCGCCGGTGAGACGTAACATGCGTCCGCCGCTCAGGCTGGCGACCTGTAAAATCAGCGTTGCACCCGCTTCCGGCGCAACGGCGGTGCCGGTGGACAGGGCGTTAAGCTGTTCGCTGGAAATCGCCTCATCCGTTACCGCGAAGGTCGCCTGTTCCGGCTGGCTGACCAGCGGCGCGTTGGTATGAAAACGCAGGCTCTGGCTGACGATGTCGTTACTCAATGGCGCGGAAAGCCACACCGGCGTGTCGTTATCGGCCAGCGTCAGCAGCACGCTGGTGGTGGCGATATTCAGCGGCTGCCAGCCGCGTTTGAGCTGATGCAGGGCGACAATCACGCCCGGCTCGCTCATGGCCTTTAACAGGCGACGAAAACTGTGCTGGGCATCCTGCACAGGAAGAATAAAAGCGGTTTCCAGGGTCATGCGTTATCTCCGCGAACCATCGTAAAGAAGTCGACCCGGCTGGCGTTCACTTCGGCCTGGCGTGCGGCAATGCGTGCCATACGGTCAGCGTCCAGCGGGGCAATAAGAGTTTCTGATAAGTTTTGAAAGTGGCGAGATTGCTGCATCAGCGCGTCAATCAGCGCGCAGCGTTCGGCGTGCTGTTTGTCGCGCCCCAGCACCCAGCTGTAGCCGAGCGTGCCGTCAGTCAGGCGTACGGCGGCGCGGGTCAGCGTGGCGTCGCCGGCAAAAAAGCGTTCGCCGGTACCGCCCATTCGCGCCTGAATCTGCACCAGGCCAGTTTCGGCAGTGCGGATCACTTCATAGTCGGCGGTGATGTTCAGCGCGTTCAGGCGGGCTGCCAGTTCAGCCGGTTGGCTGTGCGCCAGTACGGACATCCAGTGCTGGCGGGTCGCGGTATCTGCGTGCATTCAGTGCTCCATAGTGAATTCAATCATGTCGGCGCGCGTCAGGCTGACGGAGTACTCCGCCGGGCTGCTTTCACCGTCACGGTGGTTAAGGGTGCGCACGCACAGCAGCGGCGACATATTCGGGATTTCAAGGCGCTGGCACTCTTTGGCCTGGGCGCGGCGGGCGCTGATCCGCGTCTGGCTGCGGCGCAGCGCAATTCCGGTTTGCTCGCGCAGAAAATCGTGCAGCGAACCGCTGTCGAAACGTTGCAGTGTCGGCCAGAGGGTGAGGTCCGCAAAGTAGTGGTCGATTAAACAGAGCGCGACGCCGTTGACGCGACGCAGGGTGCGCAAATGGATAACGTTCTCGCCCTCGGTAATCCCCAGCGCGTCAGCGACGTGACCGGACGCGGGGCGCAATACCGACAGCAGTTTTTCGCTGGTGGGATGGCTACCCTGGTCCAGCAGGTTCTGGCTAAAACGCGCCTGGGCGTTGAGCGGGTAATCGAACGGGCGCATCAGTACCAGTACGCCGACGCCCTGACGGCGTTGTACCCAGCCTTTTTCCACCAGTTGATCGATGGCGCGGCGCAGGGTGTGGCGGTTCACCTCAAAGCGCGCCGCCAGTTGCTGCTCGGCGGGAAGATAGTCGCCGCAGCGATAGTGTTGACGAAGCTCCTGCTCAAGTTTTGCGGCTATCTCTTGATAGCGTGTTGGGTAGCTGGTCGGATGTGTAGACAAGTGCATAGCTATCAATGCCTCGCTAATCAGATAAAGTGCTTACGCAACCGTTGAGAGAGGAAATCCAGCAGGCTGACCGTGACGATAATCAGCACCATCAGGGCGCAGGTTTGCTGGAACTGGAAACCGCGAATCGCTTCCCACAGCGTGACGCCGATCCCGCCCGCGCCGACCATGCCGACGACGGTCGCCGAGCGGACGTTGGATTCGAAGCGATAGAGGGAGTAGGAGATCAGCAGCGGCATCACCTGTGGCAGCACGCCGTAGAGGATCTCTTCCAGCTTGTTGGCGCCGGTGGCGCGAATGCCTTCTACCGGGCCGGGTTCGATCGCTTCCACCGCTTCGGAAAGCAGCTTGGAGAGCACGCCGGTGGTGTGGATAAATAGCGCCAGCACGCCAGCGAACGGGCCGAGACCGACGGCGACCACGAACAGCATGGCGAAGACCATTTCGTTAATGGCGCGGCAGGCATCCATCAGGCGGCGAACGGGCTGGTAAACCCACCACGGCACCAGGTTTTCGGCGCTCATCAGACCGAAGGGGATGGAGAGAACCACCGCCAGCGCGGTGCCCCAGACGGCGATTTGCAGCGTGACGGCCATTTCGGTGAGGTAATCCTGCCACTGGCTGAAATCGGGCGGGAAGAAGTCGGCAGCGAAGGTTGCCATGTTGCCGCCGTCTTTAATCAGCGTAAGCGGGGCCATTTCCGCGCCCTGCCACGAGACGACCAGCACGGCGAGAACAACGGCCCAGCTCAGAAGCGAGAACCAGCTACGCTTGGATGGGGCGATGGTGATGGTTTGCATGTTTGGCTCCGTTTAATGTTTTCTCCCTCTCCCTCAAGGGAGAGGGGACCGATCGAGCACATTACTGCACCGCTTTACTCACCGAACTCATCGCGCTTAACGCGTTGTTCAGGCGGTCCAGGTCATCCAGCTGCGCCTGAATCTCGGTGGTTTTCGCCAGCTTGTCCTGCTCATTCAGTCCTTTATTGCTTTTTACGCCCTGCATCTCTTTAAACAGTGCGAGCTGGCGAATCGGCACCAGTTGCAGGTCGCTGGAGGCGCGGAACGGGGCCCAGCCCAGGCGTTCCAGCACCGCTTTCTCTTCCGGCGTTTTTCCGTAGTTCATAAAGAAGTCGTAGATCTTGTCTTTGGTGGTTTCGGAGAGATTCTTGCGCCAGACGATCGGATCGCCTGGGATCAGCGGCGACTTCCAGATCACCTTCAGTTCTTTCAGCTTCTCTGGCGCGGAGGTTTTCAGCTTGTCGAGGTTTTCGGTGTTGTTGGTGGCAACATCCACCTGCTTGTTGGCGACGGCCAGCGCGTTGGTTTCATGCCCAGCGTTGACGGTGCGCTTAAAGTCGCTGGCGGAGATATTGTTTTTGGCAAAGACGTAGTAACCGGGGACGAGGAAGCCAGAGGTGGAGTTAGGATCGCCATTGCCGAAGGTGAGATCTTTCCGCTTCGCCAGCAGATCGTTCAGGTTGTTGATCGGACTATCTTTGTTGACGATCAACACGCTCCAGTAACCTGGCGATCCATCCGCCGCGACCGTCTGGGCGAAGACCTGGCCGTTGGCGCGATCCACCGCTTCCATTGCCGACAGGTTGCCGTACCAGGCGATATCCACTTTATTGAAGCGCATTCCCTGGATAATGCCTGCGTAGTCTGGGGCAAAGAAGGCGTTCACCTTCACGCCCAGCTTCTTCTCCATATCCTGTAAGAATGGCGTCCATTGCGGTTTAAGGTTTTGCTGTGATTCCGTTGAAATAATGCCGAAATTCAGCGCCTTTTCCTGCTCTTCGGCGTGTGCCGGGCTTAACAGGGTGCTGAGGCTGAACATGCTGGTGAAGGCCAGCGAGGCAATTATCTTAGCGTTCATTCGTTTTCCTCAATGATGGGGATGTCAGGCAGCTTTCGCGTTCTCTTCGATGCGATTAATGCTGCGGTAGAGATGGTCAAAACGTTCGTTATCAAACTGTTGGCTGCTGCCGTCGTAGAAAACGTGCCCTGGCGCAGGGCGACGATGCGTTCGCAGTAGCGCAGGGCGTAATCCACCTGATGCAGCGTGACGACCACGGTGATGCCGTCGTTCTGATTGATGTCGCGCAGGGTGTCCATCACGATGCGGGCGGATTCCGGGTCCAGCGAGGCGATGGGTTCATCGGCCAGAATCACCTTCGCCTGCTGCATCAGCGCGCGGGCAATCGCCACACGCTGCTGCTGTCCGCCGGAGAGGGTGGAAACGCGCTGATGGGCAAAATGCACCATGCCAACGCGGGTCAGCGCCTGTAACGCGCGCTGTTTCTGCTCGCCGGTGAACCAGCTAAAACAGGTGCGCCAGAACGGCGTGCTGCCGAGCGCGCCAATCAGCACGTTCTCCAGTACGCTCAGGCGGTTCACCAGGTTGAATTGTTGGAAGATGTAGCCGGTGTTGGCGCGGCTTTTGCGGATATCGCGCGCCAGACGGCCTTCGCGCTGGACTGTGCGGCCCAGCAGCTCGATATGGCTGCCGGCGGATTTATCGCCGGTAATCAAACCGCTTAAGTGACGTAAAAGGGTGGATTTGCCGGAACCCGACGGCCCAAGCAGAGCCACCATTTCACCGTGATGAATGTTCAGATCAACCGCATGCAGCGCCTGATGCTGATTGAAGGTTTTGGCGAGCTTCTCGACACGGATAATCGTTTGCATGATGCAGCCTCCCTAAAAAAGTGGCTCCATCGTGGCGGATTATTGTGACGATTTGGTTAATTAAAAGTGACTAACAGATGAAGAGTTAACGGGAATTCGATGACAGTGCGGGAGGGCGGGCCTCCCGGCGGATTATTGCGTTGGTTGTTGTTTGACGACATTAATCATCCACGGTACGCCAAATTTATCGGTGACTTTGCCAAAGCCATGCGCCCAGAAAGTTTCCTGCCAGGCCATTTCGATTTTTCCGTTAGCGGCAAGATTGTCAAACCAGCGTTTTCCTTCTTCGACCTGTTGCGAATCGAGCACCAGCGTAAAGCCGGAGTAGCTGGCTTTTCCTGACGGCATGGCATCGCTCATCATGATGTCGCTTCCGGCAATGCGCACGTTGGCATGAGCGATGGCGGTATCGGGAAATTGCATTCCGGAAGGGCAGTTCTCGGCGCTGTCCTGCGCTGATTTTGGCATTTCGCCGAAGCTGATTTTATAGAGCAGTTCAGCGCCCAACGTACGTTGATAATAAGCAATTGCGTCGGCACAGTTACCGGCAAAAGAGAGGTAGGGACTTAACGGCATGATGGTGACCTCAGTTAAGAGAAGCCAGTTAAGTGTAGTTCGAAATTTATACAGATGAGAGGGAAGCCTGATAAGACGCGGTCAGCGTCGCATCAGGCAGTCGGCATCGTTGCCGGATGCGGCGCGAGCGCCTTATCCGGCTTACCGATCACAATACAATCAGTTCTTTTTCACAAACTCAGATTTCAGTTTCATCGGACCAAAACCGTCGATTTTGCAATCGATGTTATGGTCGCCTTCAACCAGGCGGATGTTTTTCACTTTGGTGCCAATTTTCAGCATCGAAGAGCTACCTTTCACCTTCAGATCTTTAATGATGGTAACGCTGTCGCCGTCAGCCAGCAGATTGCCGTTAGCATCTTTAACGATCAGCTCGTCGCTTTCCTGTGCAGGTTCTGCGTCGTTCCATTCGTAGGCACATTCCGGGCAGATGTACATGCCGTTATCTTCGTAAGTGTATTCGGAGTTGCATTTTGGGCAGTGTGGTAATGACATGTGGATTTCCTCAAAAGTCAGCAGGGCAAAAGCGCCAAAAAACGGCAGATTGCCGAAAAAGGCCGCAATTATACACAAAATCCCTGAGTTTGTCGGGGGTACTGCTGATTTTAGACGACGATCGTTTTCATTTGAAAGGAAACGC
>NZ_SJWV01000114.1:0-13331 GCF_004352695.1 Escherichia sp. KCJ4928 | reverse complement strand
TTTACTGTATCTACCGTTATCGGAGTGGCTATGCGAGTTGTCATACTGGGAAGTGGTGTGGTAGGCGTTGCCAGCGCCTGGTACTTAAATCAGGCAGGACATGAGGTCACCGTCATTGATCGGGAGCCGGGGGCCGCCCTGGAAACCAGCGCCGCGAATGCCGGGCAAATCTCCCCCGGATATGCTGCACCGTGGGCGGCACCAGGTGTGCCTTTAAAAGCGATTAAATGGATGTTCCAGCGCCATGCGCCGCTGGCGGTTCGTCTCGACGGTACGCAGTTCCAGTTGAAATGGATGTGGCAAATGTTACGTAACTGCGACACCAGCCACTACATGGAAAACAAAGGGCGGATGGTGCGTCTGGCGGAATACAGCCGTGATTGCCTGAAAGCATTGCGCGCCGAAACCAATATTCAGTATGAAGGGCGTCAGGGTGGGACGCTGCAACTGTTCCGTACCGAACAACAGTATGAAAATGCGACCCGCGATATCGCCGTGCTGGAAGATGCCGGCGTACCGTATCAGCTGCTGGAATCCAGCCGCCTGGCGGAAGTGGAGCCCGCGCTGGCAGAAGTAGCGCACAAACTGACGGGTGGTCTGCAACTGCCCAATGATGAAACCGGAGACTGCCAGCTGTTTACCCAGAATCTGGCGCGGATGGCAGAGCAGGCGGGGGTTAAATTCCGCTTTAATACGCCCGTTGACCAACTGCTTTGCGACGGCGAGCAAATCTACGGCGTGAAGTGTGGCGATGAAGTGATTAAGGCCGATGCGTATGTGATGGCGTTTGGTTCTTACTCGACGGCGATGCTCAAAGGCATTGTTGATATTCCGGTGTATCCGCTGAAAGGCTACTCGCTGACTATTCCAATTGCGCAGGAAGATGGTGCGCCAGTATCCACTATTCTTGATGAAACCTACAAAATCGCCATTACCCGTTTCGATAACCGCATTCGTGTTGGCGGAATGGCGGAAATTGTTGGTTTTAACACCGAGCTGTTGCAACCGCGTCGTGAAACGCTGGAAATGGTGGTTCGCGATCTCTATCCACGCGGCGGTCATGTCGAGCAGGCGACTTTCTGGACGGGTTTGCGCCCGATGACGCCAGACGGTACGCCGGTTGTCGGGCGTACACGCTTTAAAAATCTGTGGCTGAATACCGGTCACGGCACGCTCGGCTGGACGATGGCTTGCGGTTCCGGTCAGTTGTTAAGCGATCTGCTCTCTGGTCGCACGCCAGCGATCCCATATGAGGATCTAAGCGTAGCGCGCTACAGCCGTGGATTTACGCCATCACGTCCGGGCCATTTACATGGCGCACACAGCTAAGGAAACGAGATGACCCGTCCGATACAGGCCAGCCTCGATCTGCAGGCATTAAAACAGAATCTGTCCATTGTCCGCCAGGCCGCGCCGCACGCGCGCGTCTGGTCGGTGGTAAAAGCGAACGCTTACGGGCATGGTATTGAGCGTATCTGGAGCGCGCTCGGGGCCACCGATGGCTTTGCATTACTTAACCTGGAAGAGGCAATAACGTTACGTGAGCGCGGCTGGAAGGGGCCGATCCTGATGCTGGAAGGATTTTTCCATGCTCAGGATCTGGAGATTTATGACCAGCACCGCCTGACCACCTGCGTACACAGCAACTGGCAGCTCAAAGCACTGCAAAATGCGCGGCTAAAAGCACCGTTGGATATTTATCTTAAAGTGAACAGTGGGATGAATCGGTTGGGCTTCCAGCCCGATCGCGTGCTTACCGTCTGGCAGCAGTTGCGGGCAATGGCGAATGTTGGCGAGATGACCCTGATGTCGCATTTTGCCGAAGCGGAACATCCTGATGGAATTTCCAGCGCGATGGCGCGTATTGAGCAGGCGGCGGAAGGGCTGGAGTGTCGGCGTTCGTTGTCCAATTCGGCGGCGACTCTGTGGCACCCGGAAGCGCATTTTGACTGGGTTCGGCCTGGCATTATTTTGTATGGCGCTTCGCCGTCCGGTCAGTGGCGTGATATCGCCAATACCGGATTACGTCCGGTGATGACGCTAAGCAGTGAGATTATTGGTGTCCAGACGCTAAAAGCGGGTGAGCGTGTGGGCTACGGCGGTCGCTATACTGCGCGCGATGAACAGCGAATCGGCATTGTCGCCGCAGGGTACGCCGACGGTTATCCGCGCCACGCGCCTACCGGTACCCCTGTTTTAGTGGACGGCGTGCGCACCATGACGGTGGGGGCCGTCTCGATGGATATGCTAGCGGTCGATTTAACGCCTTGCCCGCAGGCGGGGATTGGTACGCCGGTTGAGCTGTGGGGCAAGGAGATCAAAATTGATGATGTCGCCGCCGCTGCCGGAACGGTGGGCTATGAGTTGATGTGCGCGCTGGCGTTACGCGTCCCGGTTGTGACAGTGTAACTTGTTGTAAGCCGGATCGGAGGCAGCGTCTTCTGGTTGCGAAAAAATCATCCATCCGGCTGGTCAGCAACTGTAGTTGTTAATGTGACAGAGCCATTGCCCATGATAGTGTCCATTAAAAGAATGGACACTATTTCCCCGGAACCTGAACTCACCGCACAGGCGTTCTACATAAAACGCTTACGCTTCATTGTTGACTCGAACTCGACTTCAGATAAATCACGCTTTACCCTTGATGGAGCCTGTACATAGATTTGTGTAATTGCCTGATTTTGATATGTTCAATTCAACATCAAATGAAGGTTAAATTATGGACGACAAACAATTGCAGGCTCAGGCTGCGTTCAGCAAAGCATCGCAACCGGCGATAGATGCTTCATTAAATTTAAGATTCAGCTTCCTCTTCAGCCACCCGTACGCCAATCTTCAACACTTCATTATCTTCTTTCTCGGCCACCGTCCAGATCATCCCGGCAAACTCTACCTGGTCACCGACAACCGGTGCCGCGCCTAACAACTGCTGGACAATTTCACCCAGCGTTTGCTGCTTATCACGATATTCTCGCCCGTCTTCCAGGCCATATATCAGCGCAACATCAGCATATTTGGCGCTGGCTTCGAGAATGAAGTCACCAAAGAAGCGTTGATCCAGCGCGACCGGCGGCGACTGGCTGAACAGTTTACCGAGCGCCGGAAGATCGCGTTCCCGACCAATTACACACAACACATCGCCTTCGCGCAGTCGGGTGCTGCCGGTAGGATGAAGCAACTGGTTATCACGAAACAGTGCCGCAATACGCGTCTCTTTTGGCATATGCAAATCGCGCAGTGCCGCGCCCACGCACCATTTATCGGCACTCAATTGATAAACAAACTGCTCCCACGGATTTTCCGGATGAATATCCAGGCCAACGCGTGACACCGGACGTCCCACTGGCGGAACCACCACTTTGGCTTTTTTAGCCGCCCACGAGAGTGATGTTCCCTGCAAGAGCAGTGAAACCAGAACCACAAAGAAGGCGACATTAAAGAACAGACGTGCATTCTCCAGCCCCGCCATCATCGGGAACACGGCCAGGATGATTGGCACCGCGCCGCGTAATCCTACCCAGCTGATAAACACGCGCTCACGCAGATTGAAACCGCGGAAGGGGAGCAATCCAGCAAATACCGAAAGGGGACGGGCGAAGAATATCATCCATGCCGACAAAATGAGCGCCGGAATGGCAATAGGCAGCAGATCGCTTGGGTTAACCAATAGCCCCAGCACCAGGAACATGGCGATTTGCGCCAGCCAGGCGAGGCCGTCGAAATTTTGCAGGATGCCGTAGCGGTTGCGAATCGGCCGATTACCCAGCAGAAAACCGCACAGATAAACAGCCAGAATACCGCTGCCTTCCAGCGCCGTGGTTAAAGCAAAAATTAAAATACCGCCGCTTAATGCCAGCAATGGATATAATCCGGCGGGCAGGGCGATGCGATTAATCATTTGCAGCAGTAAATAACCACCACCAAGTCCGATGACAATCCCGAGGCCAAATTGCTGCAGAATATCGACCACGAACATCCAACTGACACTGCTTTCATGTTGCTGGATCATCGCAATCAGGGTAATCGTCAGAAAGACCGCCATTGGATCATTACTGCCGGATTCAATTTCCAGCGTCGAGCCAACACGTTCGTTAAGCCCCTTACCACCCAGCAGAGAAAAGACCGCTGCAGCATCGGTAGAGCCGACGATAGCGCCGATTAATAAGCCTTCAATCAAATCAAGATTAAACAGCCACGCCGCCATCATGCCGGTTAAACCAGAGGTGATAAGCACGCCCAGCGTCGCCAGCGACAGTGCCGGTCCTAACGCCACACGAAAGGAACTGGCCTGAGTGCGCATCCCGCCGTCGAGCAAAATAATCGCCAGTGCCAGGTTACTTACCATGTAGGCGAAGGGGTAATTATCAAACGGGATACCGCCGACGCCATCGACTCCTGCCAGCATGCCGATCGCCAGAAAAATAACCAGAATAGGAATGCCAAGACGGGAAGAAAATGAACTAAGTAATATACTGCTGGTGACAAGGATGGATCCTAAGATGAAAAGGCTAATTATTGTTGTGGCATCCAACGGTCGGTTACTCCTGATTACGCTGTCTCTTATATAAACCCTACCATATTAGCGGCAGAGACAGCGTTTTACTTAGCCCTGAAGCGTGATTTTTTTACATTTTAAGAACAGGATGACCGCTAATCGTCAACTGAGTGCCTTCCCGGGTGTTATTCAGAATGGCATGTGCGCCCAACGGCAGCGTAACCGTGCGTTGTTCATGACCAAAATCGAGGCCGGTAATGAGTGGAATCGACAGGCGGGAACGCAAAAACGCGTACACTGACTCCAGGTTGTAACCTGCGTCATAATCATTGGGCGTGCTGCCGCTAAAGCTACCGAGAATAATCGCCTTCTGACGTGGCAAAATTCCCGCATGATAGAGCTGCAACAGCATACGTTCGACGCGGAAAGGGTGCTCGTTAATATCTTCCAGCACCAGAATACCGTTCTCAATTTTTGGCATCCACGGTGTACCAATCAGTGAAATCAGCATCGCAAGATTGCCTCCCCACAACGTGCCTTCGGTCTGACATGTCGGGCCTTCCCCTTGCCATTCAATGGTGAAGGTTTTATTGCGTAACGCCAGCCAGAAATGGTGCTCGGTAAAGGCGTTCAGTTCATCCGCACCAAAGTTTGCTACCAGCATGGGGCCGCTAAAGGTGATGACATTGCCTTGCGCCAGAAGACCGCACTGAATGGCGGTAAAATCGCTATGTCCGCAAATGAGTAACGGGTCATGTTGTTGGCGAGCCACCAGTGCCTGCCAGTCAATATCTGCCAGTAAACGACTGGCACCGTAACCGCCGCGTACAGCCAGCACGATGGTGTTGGGGGTAGTCAGTCTGGCAAGGGAATTGAGATCTTCCAGGCGCTCCGTTTCCGTACCCGCAAAACGCTCACAACGACGGGCAATAACCTCGACGTTATTGACCTGATGCCCCTCGTCGGTAAGGCGATGGATACCACGCAGCGCGGCGTGCTGTTTAATGCAGTAACCCGATGGGGCAATTAAGTGAAACAGAGACATGGCAATTCCTTGCTGACAACAGAAACGAAATGTATATCATGCCGCTTAGGTGTGCCGTTGTCACCTCAACGGCGATTCCAGGCTATAAGGATAGAAGAAGTGAAATTGAGATGGTTTGCCTTTTTGATTGTGTTATTAGCGGGTTGTTCATCAAAGCATGACTATACGAACCCGCCGTGGAACGCGAAAGTTCCGGTGCAACGTGCGATGCAGTGGATGCCAATAAGCCAGAAAGCCGGTGCAGCCTGGGGCGTCGATCCACAATTGATCACGGCGATTATCGCTATCGAATCGGGTGGTAATCCGAACGCGGTGAGTAAATCGAATGCCATTGGTTTGATGCAGTTAAAAGCTTCAACCTCCGGACGTGATGTTTATCGCCGTATGGGCTGGAGTGGTGAGCCGACGACCAGCGAGCTGAAAAATCCAGAGCGTAATATTTCAATGGGGGCGGCTTACCTGAATATTCTGGAAACCGGCCCGCTGGCAGGCATTGAAGATCCGAAGGTACTGCAATATGCGCTGGTGGTGTCATACGCTAACGGGGCAGGTGCGCTGCTACGGACTTTCTCGTCAGATCGGAAAAAGGCGATCAGCAAAATCAACGATTTGGATGCTGACGAGTTCCTCGATCACGTAGCGCGAAATCATCCTGCGCCGCAGGCTCCGCGCTATATCTACAAACTTGAGCAGGCACTGGACGCGATGTAAATCAGTCGCGCACTTTGTCCGCTTTTTCTCGGGCTTCTCGCTCGAGAGAGAAAATAATCCGTTGTAATTGCCGCTCCACCGTCGGGCTGACGTTAAGAAAACGGAAGCTCAGACGGGGAGTGGTGATGGTTTCATTCTTGCCATCAATCACTTTGCGCTCGCTGATGGAGATTAACTGGGCGTCAAAGTGAAAAACACCCCATTGCCCCATGTTGACTTCAATCTGAGCGAAGCGCATGCCTTCTTGTAATTCGGCAGGCTTTGCTGTTTCCAGTAATGCGCCCATGCCGCCTAACGACAAATCATACAGGCGGAAACGTAACGTACTGTTATCCGCCAGTTTGGTCTGGCAAAAATAAGGCGGATGGAGTGGGGCGGAGATGCGGAAATATCGGCGTCGTTGTACAAACCATAAGGTGGGAGGCGGTACGGTGATAAATGCCGGAAGCTGCAAGTATTCACTCTGCTGTAGTTGTTCAACAGTAAACTCGACTTTCGCACCCTGAGTTTCGGCGGTAATGGTAATGTGCTGTGCCTTTAGCACGGCGATGTTGTCTTCGGCTTGACTGCCGAAATCCAGCACCAGTTTATCCGGGGTTATTGCCAGTATTTTGCTGATCAGCTGCCCGCCATTCCAACTGAGACGCAAAGGAATTGCGGCTTTGTGCAAATCGCGTAACACGCCCAGGACGGCTAACGGATTTTGTTTCAGGAACTGCTCATGGTAATGACTCACGCGGAAAAACTCCTGACTGACAAACTGTCTTTGGTTTATCGGTCACAGTTAACAAAACTTAATACAAATGCGTGAATATTTTTTACATGTTGTTCTTAAATCAGCCGACATACGCCCAGCATCGATCCCGCCCTTGCCTATACTTAGAGCGTTGACGTAAGCATTTCTTGCGTCCGATTCATCGAAACGAGGGCCTGAACATGGGAATTATTGCCTGGATTATTTTTGGCCTGATAGCCGGCATTATCGCCAAGCTAATCATGCCGGGGCGTGATGGTGGTGGATTTTTCCTGACCTGTATTCTCGGGATAGTCGGTGCGGTGGTCGGCGGCTGGCTGGCGACCATGTTTGGCATTGGCGGCTCCATCAGTGGTTTTAATCTGCACAGCTTCCTGGTGGCGGTGGTGGGAGCTATTCTCGTTCTGGGCATATTCCGCCTCCTGCGAAGAGAATAAGATTTTCATAAGGCGGATAGCGATACAGATGCCGCTATCCGCTTTCACATCAGAACGTATACTCGACACCTGCTTTACGGGTGAAAAAAATCAATATAGCACTTCGATATCCGATAAAGTCGGTTCCCGGTAACAACAACAGAATCCTTTTTTAATTATTGTTTCGTTGTTTTTGGTGTGATTCAGAAAATAAATATTTTAGACAGTAGCCAGTCAGGCGTTAAAAATGGGGCGGATAGTGAGGCGGTTTTGGCTGCGCTTATTGAACATTTAGAATTGATCAATCCTTCTGGCAGATTAAGCCAAAATACCCGTTCGGCAATGCTTCAGTTACGCGAAGAGGAATGGTCTGAATTCTTTTTTTGGTTGCTAAATTCTCTGGAGTGTCTGGATTATGTGATTATTAATTTAACTCCAGAAAGCAAAAAAACGTTGATGAGTGAACACCGTAACAATATTCAGGTAGCAATTGATGCTTTATATAGCCAACGTCGGCGTAAATCGCCGGGTGATGAAAGTGAAACACTTACCCGTAGAAATGACGCTATCTTCGGCAACCACGTATGGCAAACATTTGCGCAATACTTCCCGCCAGGACTTGAAAAACCGTCTGTGTAGAAAAAACCATAGCTATGGTGTTATCTGCCGACAACGCCATCCGGAGAAGCCGAATGACGTTGTCGGAGTAAGCGCTGGTTAAGGTGTGGGTTGTGCCTCTTTGGTTGAGGGTTGCGTCGTTGCTGACTTAACGGTCGGACGCGTCGCCGGAACATTGTCACACGGTTGCTCTTTCGGGCAGATCAAATCCAGCATTTTCAGCGTCACGCCATTGGTCCAGCCAAAGCCATCCTGTAATGGATATTCGCCACCGCCGCCCCCCGTTCCGGTGGTGCTGACATCATATTTTTCCACCAGCTTTTTCTCCCGGTCATAGGTGTGCTGAACATTGGTCAGGAAGTGCCAGCTAATGTCCATCGCCACCTCTTTTTGCCCGTAGTTTTGTAATCCTTCTGTCGCGACCCACTGTAACGGTGCCCAGCCATTTGGCGCATCCCATTGTTGCCCACTTTTCACCGACGTGGTGTTCAGGCCGCCGGGTTGCAGCAGATGTGTTTTCGTCGCCGTCGCCATTTTGTTGGCGCGATCTTTCGCTGCCGCATTGACGTACAGCGGGAACAGGGCGGCCGCGGTTAACTGATTGCGCACTTTATGACTTTTCAGGTCGTAATCGGCATACCAGCCTTGTTGATCGTTCCACAGGTATTTTTCGATCCCTTTTTGACGGGCATTTGCCAGCGTTTCGTACTGGTTTGCCATCGCGTTATCTCCGGCAGCTTTGCTGGCGCGGGCGAGGATTTTTTCCATTTTAAACATCAGGCTGTTCAGATCGACCGGTACGATGCTGGTGGTGCGTAAGGTATTTAACTGCTGCGGGTTGTCCATCCAGCGCGAGCTGAAATCCCAGCCAGACGCAGCGGCAGAGCGCAGGTCGCGGTAAATTTCAGTGGCAGGTCGATTCGGATTGCTTTTGGCGGTGGCAATATCTTCCACCCATGACTCTGGTCGTGGCGTATCGCGATCGTCCCAGTAGCGGTTGAGAAGGGTACCATCCTGAAGTTTGACAACGCGTTTTTCCTGTTGTCCGGCTTGCAGGTTTTCAACACCGTCCATCCAGTAAGCATATTCTTTTTGCATTTGCGGCAGGTATTGCTTCAACGCGGCATCGCCTTCATGCTGCGCCAGTAACTCTACCATCAGGGCAAAGAAGGGCGGTTGCGAGCGGCTTAAATAGTAACTGCGGTTGCCGTTGGGAATATGACCGTAAGTGTCTATTTCATGAGCAAAATTGGCCACCATATCCGCGACTTTATCCCAGTGACCGCTTTCGGCAAGTCCTAACATGGTGAAGTAACTGTCCCAGTAATATACCTCGCGAAAACGTCCGCCCGGCACGACATAAGGTTCCGGCAGCGGTAACAGAGAATCCCATTTTTCTGTGTTTTCGGTAGAACGCGTTAATACCGGCCAAAGTCCGTCAATATGTTCGCGCAGTGACTGCCCCTCTGGCGGAACATATTTCTCGCCTTCTTTCGGCAGGGTGAAATTGACGTTAACGAAATGGCGCAGATCAAATCCGCTCTGGTTTTGCTGCATCCGATAATCAGCAAGGATCATCAGCGGATCGCTGTTCGGCACGGCATCGGCAAAGGTTTTTTGGTCCGGAAAAAGTTTGGCGTTTTGCACATCATTAAACAGCGGCCCTAATAAAATATCAGGCGGCTGTGGTGTTACCGGTGTTTCTTCTGCCTGCACCGATAGCGCAGCGAAACACAAAAAGATACAGGCTGGAATTAACGCCATTTTTTGCGGGCGAGAAGGTGCGGGGGATTTCATCAATCATTCTCCTTTGGCGAAACCGAATAAAACGGTATTCAAGTATCAGAAAACCTTAGTTCAGGATCGCACTAGCTGCATGATCGAAATCTCATTCTGCGAACTGTCAGGCATTTTAGAAAAGGGAATTAAAGGGATAAATAACGGCGAAATAGAGTGATCAAATAACGTCTGTTTATTAGCCAGCCAGCGGCGTTGGGTTCGTGATTAGCGAAGAAAAATCATCATAAATTGGTGAAAAATATAACAGGTAGTTAAAAACCATTAGTGCTGAGTAAATTGCCGGATGACATCAGAACGATGCCATCCGAACAGTGGCTTAACCCTGACGGTTGAAACGTTGCGTTTTAACGTCCAGCGTTAGCGTTTCTTCTGGTTGTATCGCATACAGTTTCTCACCCTGCTGGCAAATCCAGCCAATCCCCAGCTCACGGGCGATTAGGGCGCTGTGGGATACCGGACTTCCGGCGCTAAGGCAGATACCTTTTACAACCGCCGGATCCAGTTGCAGTACTGTGGAAGGATAAATGTTCTCCGCCAGTAGAATAGTTGGCGAGTTAAACTGCGGGAGTTCTTCTTTCGTTTGGGTCAGGTGGACCAGGGTGCGATGCAGAAGATCGTCCACATCAATATAGCGAGCTTGTAGATATTCATCATCCAGTTGCTGGTATTGCTGGCTAAGTTCTTTAAGAACTTGCTGCCAGGCATATTCTGCCGTGCAATGTTCGTGCTGAAGGAGTTCGCTTGCCGCCGCCAGCAGTTCCGGATCATCTAACAGTGTATGGTGACCAGAAAAGATTGCGGCAATATCGTCAAGCCCGCTGGCTTCTGCTTTCGCTGTTAACGTCATCAGATCTAATAACGTGAAGTCAATGGCCTGGCGTAATCGTTCTTGTTCCTCTTCCACGGTCAGGGTTGATTTGGCCTGTACCGTACATAAAACCGGTTGATAATAAAAGGCTTTACCCGAAACAGGCGGAACGGGACGCAGAGTAGGTGGAACAACTTCCTCCGTTTCACCAAAGTTATCTTCAGCCAGCTGACGGAAAGCGATCAGTGCCTCTTCAGCTTCTGGCCCTTTCGCAATCAGGCGCAGCGTATCGTTATAGCGAACTTGTAGTAACGCAATCTGGTTAATACTCTCTGGTGTGACGCATTTGCCGTTTTTTTCCAGCAACATATCGGCATTAAATGTCGATAAGGTATAAACCAGCCGGGAGGCCGGACGTACATGCAGGCCGTTACGGTTTTTTATGACCACCGCCAGAGAACGGGCTTCTTCATCGTACGCAGGACATGTGTCAGAGATTTTAGTGTCGGAGGACGGTAAACCCAGTTGTTCACGTTTGGCTTCCAGCGCATGCATAGCGTCAAAGATAACTTTGTCGATATCCGCTCCCGAGGCCGCGCTGACCGTTGCTGCCAGTGTACCTTCGACCAACGGCGCAGCACACAAACGTACTTTTGCGGCGATCTTGGGAGCCAGCAATTCCAGCGCAGTTTCAGCACTCAATAATGCGCTACCCATATCCATCATGACCAGCACATGGTCGGCATCAGCAACAGATTCGATGGCCTCCATCACTTTGACGGCATCGGTACCAATAGGATTTTGTGGATCGTCAATTCCCGCGGCAATGGCGATTTTACAACTATCACTCATTAACATCTGACGGGCTAATTCACCGACACCTTCTCCCAGTCGGCTGCTATGTGAAACTATGACCAGGTTTACCATCACCAATTCCTTACTCTTTTGCGGCTAACGCCAACATTTGCATCATAAACATCACCGAGGTCGCGCCGGGATCCTGGTGACCAATACTGCGTTCACCGAGATAACTGGCGCGGCCTTTGCGGGCTTGCATCGTAATCGTACTTTGTGCAGCGGATTCGGCGATTCTACTGGCAGCTTCGAGCGCCACCGGAACAGAGAGATTTTGCTCGCTGGACTGACGTAACGATTCCACCACCGGCACCCACACATCACACATGGTTTTATCGCCAGGTTCGGCTTTCCCGCGACTGATTACGCCGTCCGCGCCATCGCGGAACATCTGATAAAGCTCTTCCAGTGTCAGGCTTTGCCGTGCCTGGGTCGCCTGTGCGGCGCGGATAAAGAAGGTACCGAACAGCGGACCACTGGCACCACCGACGCTGGAAAGCAGCGTCATACCGGTATTCTTGAGAATGAAACCGATATCTTTATCTGCGATAGCAGGGAGTTTTTCCACCACTTTGCTAAAGCCTCGGTTCATATTTAGCCCGTGGTCAGCGTCGCCAATTTCGCGATCCAGTCCGGTAAGATACTCGCTCTCGGTGCTGAAAATATCGCCACAACGAGTGAGCCAGTTAACAATTTGAGTTCTGCTCAGTGACATTGCTTTCTCCTTATTTACCCCAGTTAAGGGCCGGGGTGTGGACCGGGGCGTCCCAGAGTGCCAGCGTTTCGTCATCAACTTTCAGTAAGGTGATTGAGAAACCGGTCATATCCAGTGAGGTGCAGTACGCGCCAATTAAATTACGTTCGATAGTCAATCCCGCTTGCTGGCAACGTGTGGTCAGGCGGTTATAGACGCCGTACAGCTCAGAAAGCGGAGTTGCGCCAAGATTGTTAACCAGCGCAATCACCCGATCGCCAGACTGGAGCGGTTGTTTGGTTTGTTGTTCTTCCTGCCAACTGCCTTGTTGATAATCCCAGAAACGCAAAGTGCGATGGTATGAGCCATTTTCCAGCAGGGTGTCGAACATTTCATCGACGGTTTGATCAAGGGAAGAGAAGGAGCGGCGGTCAATACCCGGCTCACCATGAATGCCGACGCCAAACTCCATCTCATTATCCGCCAGGGTAAAAGAAGGTTTGCCCGCGGCAGGAACGGTACAGGCACCGAGAGCGATACCTATTGAGTGGCCTTGATTATTCAACTTACGCCCCAGTTTCGCACAGGCGTCCAGTGAGTCGCCACGCTCCGCCGCTGCGCCTACGAGTTTTTCAATTAATACGGTGTTGGCAACGCCGCGTCGCCCGGCGGTATAAAGACTGTCTTTTACCGCAACGTCGTCATCAATGACCACAGTGGTCACTTTTACGCCGCTATCGTGCAGTAACTCGGTCGCTGTTTCAAAGTTAAGAATATCGCCGGTGTAATTTTTGATAATCAACAGTACACCTTCGCCGCCATCAATTTGCATGGAGCATTCAAAGATTTTATCGGGCGTCGGTGAGGTGAAAATTTCGCCCGGACAGGCCCCCGAAAGCATCCCCTGACCGATATAACCACAGTGCATCGGCTCGTGTCCGCTGCCGCCACCCGACAGCAGGGCGACTTTTCCTGCAACAGGGGCATCAGCTCGGGTGACATACACCGGATCCTGATGCAGTGTCAGCGATGGATGCGCTTTCGCCAGTCCTGCCAGTTGTTCGTCCAGTACGTCTTGCACATCATTGATCAATTTTTTCATTATTTTGCTCCAGCAATTACGGTAGGGCATGGA
>NZ_SJWV01000113.1:0-13373 GCF_004352695.1 Escherichia sp. KCJ4928 | reverse complement strand
ATAAAATACTGCTTTTATCGTCAGTTCAAGGCAGGATAAGGGTTAACACGCCTTTATGTCAGTCAGGAATTGGCTGTTTCCTTAACGACTCCCCTTTTAACCTTAAATAATAAATCTAATTTAATTTCAATAAATTAATAAAGAATTTTGCGCTAAAGCACATTTCTGTACCAATAAGCTTGCCATTTGACCTGTATCAGCTTTCCCGATAAGTTGGAAATCCGCTGGAAGCTTTCTGGATGAGCAACCTGCTCATCATATTTATGCAGTAATTGAGATCCCCTCTTCACCGTATTAACCGATGCGAAAAGGACAACAAGGGGGCGAATGCGAGGCGCGCGTATGAAACGCAAACCCCGTCGCCACGCTCTTTCTGTGCCCGTGCGCAGCGGTTCGGAAGTGGGGTTCCCGCAGAGCCTGGGGGAGGTTCACGATATGTTGTACGATAAATCCCTTGAGAGGGATAACTGTGGTTTCGGCCTGATCGCCCACATAGAAGGCGAACCTAGCCACAAGGTAGTGCGTACTGCAATACACGCACTGGCCCGCATGCAGCACCGTGGCGCGATTCTCGCCGATGGTAAAACCGGTGACGGTTGCGGTTTGCTGTTACAAAAACCGGATCGCTTTTTTCGCATCGTTGCGCAGGAGCGCGGCTGGCGTTTAGCCAAAAACTACGCTGTCGGGATGATCTTCCTGAATAAAGACTCTGAACTCGCCGCTGCCGCACGCCGCACCGTTGAAGAAGAGCTGCAACGCGAAACGTTGTCGATTGTGGGCTGGCGTGATGTCCCCACTAACGAAGGCGTGCTGGGTGAAATCGCCCTCTCCTCTCTGCCACGCATTGAGCAAATTTTTGTGAACGCCCCGGCAGGCTGGCGTCCGCGTGATATGGAACGCCGTCTATTTATCGCCCGCCGCCGCATCGAAAAGCGTCTCGAAGCCGACAAAGACTTCTACGTCTGTAGCCTGTCGAATCTGGTCAATATTTATAAAGGTCTGTGTATGCCGGCGGATCTGCCGCGCTTTTACCTGGATCTTGCGGACCTGCGCCTGGAATCGGCCATCTGCCTGTTCCACCAGCGCTTCTCCACTAACACCGTACCGCGCTGGCCGCTGGCGCAGCCGTTCCGCTATCTGGCGCATAACGGTGAAATCAACACCATCACCGGTAACCGCCAATGGGCGCGTGCGCGTACCTATAAATTCCAGACGCCGCTTATCCCTGATCTGCACGACGCAGCGCCATTCGTCAACGAAACCGGTTCTGACTCCAGCTCGATGGATAACATGCTGGAACTGCTGCTGGCAGGCGGGATGGATATCATCCGCGCTATGCGTCTGTTAGTGCCGCCCGCCTGGCAGAACAACCCGGATATGGACCCGGAGCTGCGTGCCTTCTTCGACTTTAACTCCATGCATATGGAGCCGTGGGATGGCCCGGCGGGCATCGTGATGTCCGACGGTCGTTTTGCCGCCTGTAACCTCGACCGTAACGGTCTGCGTCCGGCGCGCTACGTCATCACCAAAGATAAGCTCATCACCTGCGCCTCTGAAGTCGGTATCTGGGATTATCAGCCTGACGAAGTGGTCGAAAAAGGCCGCGTCGGGCCAGGCGAACTGATGGTGATCGACACCCGCAGTGGGCGTATTCTGCACTCGGCAGAAACCGATGACGATCTGAAAAGCCGCCATCCATATAAAGAGTGGATGGAGAAAAACGTCCGCCGACTGGTACCGTTTGAAGATCTGCCCGATGAAGAAGTGGGTAGCCGCGAACTGGACGACGACACGCTTGCCAGCTACCAGAAACAGTTTAACTACAGCGCGGAAGAGCTGGACTCCGTAATTCGCGTACTGGGCGAAAACGGTCAGGAAGCGGTCGGTTCGATGGGCGATGATACCCCATTCGCCGTGCTCTCCAGTCAGCCGCGCATTATTTACGACTACTTCCGCCAGCAGTTTGCCCAGGTGACTAACCCGCCAATCGACCCGCTGCGTGAAGCGCATGTTATGTCGCTCGCCACCAGTATCGGTCGTGAAATGAACGTCTTTTGCGAAGCAGAGGGCCAGGCGCACCGTTTAAGCTTTAAATCGCCGATTCTGCTCTACTCCGATTTCAAACAGCTCACGACGATGAAAGAGGAGCACTACCGCGCAGATACGCTGGATATCACCTTTGACGTCACTAAAACCACGCTCGAAGCGACAGTCAAAGAGCTGTGCGACAAAGCCGAAAAAATGGTACGTAGCGGCACCGTACTGCTGGTGCTCTCCGACCGGAATATCGCTAAAGATCGCCTGCCGGTTCCAGCCCCGATGGCGGTTGGCGCGATCCAGACCCGTCTGGTCGATCAAAGCCTGCGTTGCGATGCCAACATCATCGTCGAAACCGCCAGCGCCCGCGATCCGCACCACTTCGCCGTGTTGCTGGGCTTCGGCGCGACGGCTATTTATCCATACCTTGCCTATGAAACGCTGGGCCGCCTGGTAGACACCCATGCGATTGCCAAAGATTATCGTACCGTGATGCTCAACTACCGTAACGGCATCAACAAAGGCTTGTACAAAATCATGTCCAAAATGGGCATCTCCACCATCGCCTCTTACCGCTGCTCGAAACTGTTTGAAGCGGTCGGTCTGCACGATGATGTAGTGGGCCTGTGCTTCCAGGGGGCGGTCAGCCGCATTGGTGGGGCGAGCTTTGAAGACTTCCAGCAGGATCTGCTGAACCTGTCGAAACGTGCCTGGCTGGCGCGTAAGCCCATCAGCCAGGGCGGCCTGCTGAAATACGTCCACGGCGGCGAATACCACGCTTACAACCCGGACGTGGTGCGCACGCTGCAACAGGCGGTACAAAGCGGCGAGTACAGCGACTATCAGGAATACGCGAAGCTGGTTAATGAGCGTCCGGCAACCACGCTGCGCGATCTGCTGGCAATTACGCCGGGTGAAAACGCGGTCAACATTGCTGATGTTGAACCGGCAAGCGAACTGTTTAAACGCTTTGATACCGCCGCGATGTCTATCGGCGCGTTAAGCCCGGAAGCCCACGAGGCGCTGGCGGAAGCGATGAATAGCATCGGCGGTAACTCGAACTCCGGTGAAGGCGGCGAAGACCCGGCGCGCTATGGCACTAACAAAGTGTCGCGCATCAAGCAGGTGGCTTCTGGTCGCTTCGGCGTTACTCCGGCGTATCTGGTCAATGCCGACGTCATTCAGATTAAAGTCGCCCAGGGCGCGAAGCCGGGCGAAGGCGGTCAGTTGCCGGGCGACAAAGTCACTCCTTACATCGCCAAACTGCGCTATTCGGTGCCCGGAGTGACGCTGATCTCCCCGCCGCCGCACCACGATATCTACTCTATCGAGGACTTAGCGCAGCTCATTTTCGACCTCAAGCAGGTTAACCCGAAAGCGATGATCTCCGTGAAGCTGGTTTCCGAACCGGGCGTAGGCACCATCGCGACTGGCGTGGCAAAAGCTTATGCCGATTTAATCACCATCGCAGGCTATGACGGTGGCACCGGCGCAAGCCCGCTGTCGTCAGTGAAATACGCAGGTTGCCCGTGGGAGCTGGGGCTTGTTGAAACCCAGCAGGCGCTGGTTGCCAATGGTCTGCGTCATAAGATCCGTTTGCAGGTCGATGGCGGCCTGAAAACCGGTGTTGATATCATCAAAGCGGCGATTCTCGGCGCAGAAAGCTTCGGCTTCGGCACTGGCCCGATGGTGGCGCTCGGCTGTAAATATCTACGTATTTGCCATCTGAACAACTGCGCAACGGGTGTAGCAACTCAGGATGACAAACTGCGTAAGAACCACTATCACGGCCTGCCGTTCAAGGTTACCAATTACTTTGAATTTATTGCCCGTGAAACCCGCGAGCTGATGGCACAGCTGGGCGTAACGCGTCTGGTGGATCTGATTGGTCGCACCGACCTGCTGAAAGAACTGGACGGTTTCACCGCCAAACAGCAAAAACTGGCGCTGTCGAAGCTGCTGGAGACCGCCGAACCGCATCCAGGTAAGGCACTCTACTGCACCGAAAACAACCCACCGTTTGATAACGGCCTGCTGAACGCGCAGTTGCTGCAACAGGCGAAACCGTTTGTCGATGAACGCCAGAGCAAAACCTTCTGGTTCGATATTCGCAACACCGACCGTTCTGTCGGCGCGTCGCTTTCAGGCTATATCGCCCAGACGCACGGCGATCAGGGGCTGGCAGCCGATCCTATCAAAGCGTACTTCAACGGCACCGCAGGCCAGAGTTTCGGTGTGTGGAACGCGGGCGGCGTGGAACTGTACCTGACCGGGGATGCCAACGACTATGTCGGTAAAGGCATGGCGGGCGGCTTAATCGCCATTCGTCCTCCGGTTGGTTCCGCCTTCCGCAGCCATGAAGCAAGTATTATCGGCAACACCTGCCTGTATGGCGCGACCGGTGGTCGTCTGTATGCCGCAGGCCGCGCGGGTGAACGTTTCGGCGTGCGGAACTCCGGTGCTATCACCGTGGTAGAAGGCATTGGCGACAACGGCTGTGAATATATGACGGGCGGTATTGTCTGTATTCTGGGTAAAACCGGCGTTAACTTCGGTGCGGGCATGACCGGCGGCTTCGCTTACGTTCTCGATGAAAGCGGTGATTTCCGCAAACGCGTTAACCCGGAACTGGTCGAGGTCTTAAGCGTTGACGATCTGGCGATCCATGAAGAGCATCTGCGCGGTCTTATCACCGAGCATGTTCAGCATACTGGCTCTCAGCGCGGTGAAGAGATTCTGGCGAACTGGTCAACCTTCGCCACTAAATTTGCGCTGGTTAAACCGAAGTCCAGTGATGTAAAAGCACTGCTGGGTCATCGTAGTCGTAGCGCAGCAGAGTTGCGCGTGCAGGCGCAGTAAGGGGTAGCAACAATGAGTCAGAATGTTTATCAATTTATCGACCTGCAGCGCGTTGATCCGCCAAAGAAACCGCTGAAGATCCGCAAAATTGAGTTTGTTGAAATTTACGAGCCGTTTTCCGAAGGCCAGGCCAAAGCGCAGGCTGACCGCTGCCTGTCGTGCGGCAACCCATACTGCGAGTGGAAATGTCCGGTACACAACTACATCCCGAACTGGCTGAAGCTCGCCAACGAGGGGCGTATTTTTGAAGCGGCGGAACTGTCGCACCAGACCAACACCCTGCCGGAAGTTTGCGGACGAGTCTGCCCGCAAGACCGTCTGTGCGAAGGTTCCTGCACTCTGAACGATGAGTTTGGCGCGGTGACCATCGGCAACATTGAGCGTTATATCAATGATAAAGCGTTCGAAATGGGCTGGCGTCCGGATATGTCCGGCGTGAAGCAAACCGGTAAAAAAGTGGCGATTATCGGCGCAGGCCCGGCAGGTCTGGCGTGTGCGGATGTCCTGACGCGTAACGGCGTAAAAGCCGTTGTCTTCGACCGTCATCCAGAAATTGGCGGGCTGCTGACCTTCGGTATTCCGGCCTTCAAGCTGGAAAAAGAGGTAATGACGCGTCGCCGTGAAATCTTCACCGGCATGGGTATTGAATTCAAACTCAATACCGAAGTGGGCCGCGACGTGCAGCTGGACGATCTGCTGAGTGATTACGATGCCGTCTTCCTTGGCGTCGGGACTTATCAGTCAATGCGCGGCGGGCTGGAAAACGAAGACGCCGATGGCGTGTACGCAGCGCTGCCGTTCCTTATCGCCAACACCAAACAGTTAATGGGCTTTGGTGAAACCCGCGACGAACCGTTCGTCAGCATGGAAGGCAAACGCGTGGTGGTCCTTGGCGGTGGCGACACTGCGATGGACTGCGTGCGTACGTCCGTGCGCCAGGGAGCGAAGCACGTTACCTGTGCCTATCGTCGTGATGAAGAGAACATGCCGGGTTCCCGCCGCGAAGTGAAAAACGCGCGGGAAGAAGGCGTAGAGTTCAAATTCAACGTCCAGCCACTGGGGATTGAAGTGAACGGTAACGGTAAAGTCAGCGGCGTAAAAATGGTACGTACCGAAATGGGCGAACCGGATGCCAAAGGCCGTCGCCGCGCGGAGATCGTTGCAGGTTCCGAACATATCGTTCCGGCAGATGCAGTGATCATGGCGTTTGGTTTCCGTCCACACAACATGGAATGGCTGGCAAAACACAGCGTCGAGCTGGATTCACAAGGCCGCATCATCGCCCCGGAAGGCAGCGACAACGCCTTCCAGACCAGCAACCCGAAAATCTTTGCTGGCGGCGATATCGTCCGTGGTTCCGATCTGGTGGTAACCGCTATTGCCGAAGGTCGTAAGGCGGCAGACGGTATTATGAACTGGCTGGAAGTTTAAGCTCTGTCCCAGCGCCGCCTCCTCAGAAAAGAGTCGGCGCTGAAATTCTCCTTTCTTTCTGGAAAGCGCCTCGCATAATCTGAAGAAAACCAATGTAATACGCTCATCTGGATTGTTACCGGTAGATGCCCGGCGTATAGCTGATTCCATTATTCAACGCAGCGCCATATAAAGGGACAGATAATGGAATCGCTCTCAGAGAGAACCTCAACAGGCTACCAGCAAATCCACGACGGTATTATTCATCTGGTCGATAGCGCCCGGACGGAAACGGTACGTAGCGTTAACGCGCTGATGACCGCGACATACTGGGAAATTGGCCGACGAATTGTCGAATTTGAACAAGGTGGCGAGGCCAGGGCTGCGTATGGTGCGCAGCTAATCAAGCGACTATCAAAGGATTTAAGTCTAAGGTATAAGCGTGGGTTCTCTGCAAAAAACTTACGCCAAATGAGGCTTTTTTACCTCTTTTTTCAACATGTTGAAATTCGCCAGACAGTGTCTGGCGAATTAACACCATTGGGAATTCCGCAGACACCATCTGCAGAATTCCCATCGGCAAAGATTTGGCAGACGCTGTCTGCCAAATCTTTCCCCCTGCCCTGGTCCACCTACGTCCGTTTACTTTCCGTTAAAAACGCTGACGCCCGCAGCTTTTATGAAAAAGAGACGCTCCGCTGTGGCTGGTCTGTTCGCCAGCTAGAACGGCAAATTGCGACCCAATTTTATGAGCGAACACTACTGTCACATGACAAATCAGCCATGCTGCAACAACACGCTCCTACCGAGACGCATATTCTTCCGCAACAGGCGATACGCGATCCCTTTGTGCTCGAATTTCTGGAATTGAAAGATGAATATTCAGAATCTGATTTCGAGGAGGTGCTGATCAACCACCTGATGGATTTCATGCTGGAACTTGGGGATGATTTTGCCTTTGTTGGTCGGCAGCGAAGGTTACGCATTGATGACAACTGGTTTCGTGTCGATCTGCTGTTTTTCCACCGCCGTTTACGCTGCCTACTAATCGTCGATCTAAAAGTGGGCAAATTCAGCTATAGCGATGCCGGACAGATGAATATGTATCTCAACTACGCCAAAGAGCACTGGACGCTACCGGATGAAAATCCGCCCATCGGTCTGGTTCTCTGTGCAGAGAAAGGAGCCGGAGAAGCACATTATGCTCTGGCAGGTTTGCCTAACACCGTTCTGGCAAGCGAATATAAGATGCAACTACCTGATGAGAAACGACTCGCAGATGAACTCGTTCGAACACAGGCGGTGCTAGAGGAAGGCTATAGACGCCGTTAATTTCAGCGGTTTCGAATTCTGCAGACAGTGTCTGCAGAATCTTTAAAACGAACTAAGTTTTAAGCCATTAAATCAGCCTTAACCTTCACCACAACCTTTTTAATCTCTCCAGGCTCGCCGACAACGCATCCTGGTTTATGCGGTTCACCTGGCATAAACACGGCGAACATTCCCGGTTTTAAGATGATGGCTTGCTCGTTATCAATGGTGCTGCAAAGCTGATAATCATCCTCATGGTGGAACTCTTCACACTGGCGCGCAGTGCCTGCCATGCCAAACAGAATCCGTTCCTCACCGTTTAATAACAGTTGGATATCAATGTATTGCTCGTGCAATTCCGCTTTTTTCTCGACGGGCGATTGAGTGTTAAACGTCATGACATTCATAAAGATATTGTCGCCCTGTAATTCGTAACGACCCGGCGCTTTTTCTTGCGGTCTGGCAGCTAATGCCAGCGTTAACGCGTCCTGTAACGCAGGATGTAACCCAGCAGACGGTAATGACTGTACTTCACCCATCATCATAATTTTTCTCCCTGGGCCAACAGCGCAGCCCCAAGTAAACCTGCATCGTGGCGGTAGTGCGCCGCCAGTAAATCAACATGAAATGCCGCTGGCTCCTGCGCCAGATACGTTTCCACCAGCGCCAGATACCCTTCTGCCAGCCCAACGCTGCCACCGACCACCACGCACTGGCAATCAGTTGTGGCTTTAATATCAGCGATCAGCCTTGCAAGCGTACGTGCGGAGCGGTGAATCAGCTGCTGCGCCTGCTCGTCGCCCTGCCCGGCGCGTGTGAAAATAGTTCTCGCATCCGCGCCCGCCAGTTCACCCTGCGCTGCCGCCGCAATGCCGCGACCAGAAGCAATCGCCTCCACGCAACCTGTGCGTCCACAGCCACAGACCGGGCCGTGTGGATCGGCAAGCGTATGCCCGATATGCCCCGCCAGACCGCCAGGGCCGGTAAGCAGTTTGCCGCCGCTCACTACACCGCCGCCGACGCCAGTGGAAACGGTGATAAACACCATCTCGGTTACATCGCCTTCCAGCGCCTGATACTCCGCCCATGCTGCAGCCTGCGCGTCGTTAATGGCAATGGTCGGCAAATCGGTAAGTTGTTCCAGCGTTTTGACTAACGGAAAGTGTAGCAATCCACCAAGATTATGCGGATTCAGCGCCAGCAAGCTGCCGTCGCGAATAATCCCGGTTGAAGCGATGGCAACCCGCTGCGCATGAGCTTGCAACGGAGAGACTAATGCGGATAAGGCATCACGCAAGGCTTCTGGTGTCTGGCTGGCTGGCGTAGGAAGTTCACGACGATCGCGGATCTGCCCGTCAGCGCCAATCAGCGCGGCGGCAAGTTTAGTACCGCCGATATCAATCGCCAGCGTGGTCATAGCACCGCCTTTTTCATCGCTGTGTTGTACCACTGACAAATGTGTTCAAGACGCGTAATGGCAGAACCGACCGTCACCGCCCACGCGCCGTGGCGCATCGCATCTGCCGCCTGAGCAGGCGTGTTGTAACGCCCTTCGGCAATCACCCTACATCCGGCGTCGCTCAACGTTTTCACCAGCGCCAGATCCGGCTCTTCTGGCGTTTCAGGCGTGGTATAGCCAGAAAGCGTAGTGCCAATAATTTCGGCTCCCAGCTTTTGGCATGCCAGGCCGTCTTCCGGCGTTGAGCAGTCGGTCATCGCCAGTAAACCGTGATGGTGAATACGTGCCAGCAGCGTTTCAACAGGCACCGGACGCGGGCGGTCGGTGCCGTCAATGGCGATAATGTCCGCGCCCGCCTGCGCCAGCGCATCAACATCTTCAATATAGGCCGTGATGCGTACCGGAGAATCCTCCAGATCGCGTTTCACAATTCCAATAATCGGCACGCTCACCACCGCACGCGTGGCTTGCAGATTTGCCACACCTTCAATGCGAATGGCAACCGCGCCCGCCTGTTCTGCCGCTAATGCCATGGCGGCGACGATTTCGGGTTTATCGAGCGGGCTGTCCGGAACCGGCTGGCAGGAGACAATCAGGCCACCGTTAGCAGCGATTTTTTGATCCAGTTGTGCAAGTAACGACATACATCTTCCCTTAGCGAAAGGCCCGGTACATAGACCGGGCAATAGGATTAACTTTTGGTTTTGACTAAATCGTTTTTGGCGCTGCCAAATGGCACGGCACCGCTAAATGGTTTGCCGTCGATAGCGTCATGAGTACGCAATGCTTCCGGGCGCAGCCAACGCTGAACGCGGGAAGGCATATCCAGACCAATCAGCAGGATCACCACAAATGTCAGACTGAACGATAGCGATGCCAGCGCAGTACCCAGATCCAGACGTTGAGCGATCAACGCGCCGATGATTGGGGCCAGTGCGCCGCCCAATGCGCCAACGTTGTAGGTAAAGCCCAGGCCCGCTGCACGCTGGTCGGTATCGAAATAACCGCCAATCAGTTTCGGTAAGATCCCGGCGATCCCTTGTCCAAGCATTTGCTGGAAGAACAGTAACAGACCGAGCACCCAGACGTTTGCGCCGCCAATCGCAAATACCGGAATAATCAACAGCTGCGAGGCCAACAGGCTACAAACGTAGGCTTTGCGGGTTCCCAGCCAGTCACCGAGGAAGCCGCCGACACAGCACCCCACCGCAGCCCCAAAGCCGCTAAAGAACAGCACATTGGCGACAGTATGCGGGTCATAAGCCAGATCGGTTTTCAGATACGTTGGCAGCAGCGCCTGAATCGGCCATGAGTAGAGGAAAGCAAACAACACGACCACCATCAGCATTACGCCCGTTGGCCAGCGTTTGCCCGTACTCTGCACCATAAAGCTGATAAAGATTGCGGCGCATAACAGCCCAAGAACAGCGACGATCGCGGCATTTTGCAGGTTACCGGCGAAGCAGAACCACAGCGCAGTAGCCGCCGCCAGTGTCATTACGATATTGGCAATGCGATGTTCACCACGGTAGAGAATATCCACCATTGTGCGTACCGGTGCTTTACCCCCGTGTTTCTCTTTCCAGTCTTCCGCTTCCGGGATGTTTTTACGCAGCCAGAGAGCAAAGATGATTGGCAAAATGCCGATAAAGAACAGCGCACGCCAGCCCCAGACCGGAACCACCAGGCTATAGACCTGAGCGGCAACGACGGCCCCCACAGAGAAGCCTGAAATCAGAAAACCACTGGCTTTGTTACGCAGATGTTTTGGCCAGCTTTCAATGACATAGGTGGCGCTGGAACCGTATTCACCCGCCATCCCCATGCCGATGACCAGACGCGCGATAAACATGGTGATGTAGCCTGGCGCAAAGCCGCAGGCCAGCGTCCCGGCCGAGAAGAGAACGATGCTGGTGACCATTGCCAGACGACGCCCGTAGCGGTCACCCATAGCGCCGAGCATCAGGCCGCCGAACCAGCGAGAGATAAAGGCTGCGGAGATCAGACTTGCCGCCTGCACCGTCGTCAGCCCGAATTCACCCTGTACTTCGGTGAGTACCAGGGCGATTAAAACGAAATCAAAACCGTCAAGCAGATATCCCAACCAGGCAGCGGAAAATGCGCGCCATTGTGCACGGTTGAGATGGCGATACCACGGGATATTCTGGGTTGTAGTACTCATTGTGAGTCTCCCGCGGTGGGCGATGCCCACACGCTTTGGTATAAAAATTGTAGGGTACAGATGCGTTTATTTCCCCTCACCCGGTAGGGGCGAGCGAGGGGAAACAACTCACCCGCGCTCTTGCATCAACTGCTGGGCCAGCGCCTTCAGTTCTGGCAGATATTTTTCATCTACCGGTCCAAACGGTTTGCGGCACAGCGGCACAGAAACGACATCCATATAATGGAGGACAGTTTTCAGGCCGCGGAATACGCCCGTTTTGATCAGTAAATCAATGACTTTATTGCATTCAGTTTGCAGTTTCTGCGCGGTCTGGATATCGCCTTCTTTCAGCGCCTTAACGATCCCCTGATAGCGCCAGCCCATGATGTTGTAGGTACTACCGATACCACCATCAGCGCCCGCCAGCAGACCAGAGGCGAAGATTTCGTCGTAACCGTTATAGAGCACAAGATCAGGATGTTCACGACGGATCTGCTCCATCTGATAGAGATCGCCAGAGGTCTGTTTCAGCGCACCTACGCCAGGCAATGTAACAAGTGTGTTGATCTGATCCAGGGTCAGTTTTACCCCACTCAGGGCTGGAATGTTGTACACCACCATCGGCAAACCATCCGCCGAATCAATAATTGCCCGATAGTGATCGCAGTGTTCTTCAAAGCTGAAAGGATAGTAGAACGGCGTGACGGCGGAGACGGCATCGAAGCCATAACGTTTAGCCGATGCCGCAAGTTGTTGGCTTTCGGCGGTGCTGACGCAACCGACGTGGGCGATGAGTTTAATCTTACCTTTCGCCTCTTCGGCGACGATTTCCAGTACCTGTTCACGCTCGGAAAGGCTTTGTACAAAGGCCTCGCCGGTCGAACCACCCACGTATAAACCGTCGATGCCCTGCTGAATATTGAACTGAACCAGGCGACGCAGACTCGCTTTATCCAGTGCTTGTTGTTGATCAAAAGGAGTCAGGAGTGCAGCCATTACGCCACGTAAATTCGTTGCCATAAATACCTCTGAAGTGATGCTTGTCTGATAAACGATATACCTTTATACCTGTTATACCAGATCAATTAAGCAACACCCCATACAGAAAGCTTATAATGCGATCTGCTTCACTAAAGTGGCATTATTTCTTTTTGTTGGTGGTCTGACCGAAAGCGTGCCAGGTAGCAGAGACGCTGTTGAGATGCGATTGCAACGCACGATCGGCTTCGTCAGGATCATGACGGCGGATCGCATCAACGATCGCAATATGCTGTTGATAACTAACGTTGTTATGTTCGTGCAGTGCCTGATCGGTAACCGTTGGGCGTGCGGCAATAAGCCAGTCGAGCAGGGCAACGTGGATCGCCATGAAGATTGGGTTACCGGGGATCTCCGCCAGCACGCGGTGGAAATCAACGTCTGAACGAATGAATGCCGCGTTGTTATCCAGCGACTGACTGTTGATTTCCAGTGCTTTTGCCAGCAAATCGATTTGCTCATCGGTGGCATGTTCAGCCGCATAGCGCACCAGGCTGGATTCAAAGAACAGACGTAATTGTTCGAAATGGGCAATCCCACCAGGATGAGAAAGGAAATCTTTCGCCATGCCGGAAAGCTCGCCGATGATGGTGTCCGCAGAAGGACGTGAGACGCGGGCACGTTCGCCGTTGTTGATTTGCACCAGACCTTTGCGTTTTAACGCTGCCAGCGCTTCGCGCACAGAAGGACGCCCGACGTTAAAGAACGCCATCAGTTCGCGTTCAGACGGTAATTGTTCACCTTCGCCAAATTCACGACGGCGGATCATCTGTTCCAGCTCTTCTTCCACCATTTCGGAGAGTTTTTTACGCGCCAGCGGGCGGCTACGCAAGTTGCGACCAATTGCAGGTGAAGAATCTTCGGTTTGCGAATCAAATGCGTTCATAAGGCCCATTCTGTAAGGTCAGTGTGATTAACATCATCAGTGACATCCTATCACAGGATTGAAAGTAGGGGAAAATGGCAGGTTTTTCTCTTTGTGCCTCATCATTACCATAATTAACGGAATAATTAACTATTGCGAAAAATTAATGTAACGCAGATAAAAACATCCCGTTTGAATTATTTATAAGACTATTCACGAGCATTATGAAT
>NZ_SJWV01000112.1:0-13461 GCF_004352695.1 Escherichia sp. KCJ4928 | reverse complement strand
TGATTGGTTGCGGGGGCCGGATTTGAACCGACGACCTTCGGGTTATGAGCCCGACGAGCTACCAGGCTGCTCCACCCCGCGTCACCGTACTGCTTTACTTCATCAAATTTTAATTGGTTGCGGGGGCCGGATTTGAACCGACGACCTTCGGGTTATGAGCCCGACGAGCTACCAGGCTGCTCCACCCCGCGTCCGTGGATGCGCACTATACTCCGCTCGCGTTTTCATGCAACCTTTTTTTTACCCCGATCACGGATTTAGCATGATTTTGAACAAAAACAAACCACTAAAGCCTATTTTTTGTGCAAAATTTGCGTCAGGGAGAGGCTGCTCATTTCATTAAACGCGGCGGTTTGTTATCTTCGTTGCGCCTTATTTTTTAACCTGAAGAAGAGAACAATGAAAGGACGTTGGGTAAAGTACCTTCTTATGGGCACGGTTGTGGCAATGCTTGCCGCCTGCTCTTCCAAACCAACCGATCGCGGACAGCAATATAAAGACGGGAAATTTACCCAGCCTTTCTCTCTGGTGAACCAGCCAGATGCCGTTGGCGCGCCGATTAACGCCGGTGATTTTGCCGAGCAAATTAACCATATCCGTAATTCGTCACCGCGTCTGTATGGCAACCAGAGTAATGTTTATAACGCGGTGCAAGAGTGGCTGCGCGCAGGCGGTGATACCCGCAATATGCGCCAGTTCGGCATTGATGCCTGGCAGATGGAAGGTGCCGACAACTATGGTAACGTGCAGTTTACAGGCTATTACACGCCGGTAATTCAGGCGCGCCATACCCGCCAGGGCGAGTTCCAGTATCCTATTTACCGTATGCCGCCAAAACGTGGTCGTCTGCCGTCTCGTGCGGAGATCTACGCAGGGGCGCTGAGTGATAAATATATTCTCGCTTACAGCAACTCCCTGATGGATAACTTCATTATGGATGTGCAGGGTAGCGGGTATATCGACTTTGGTGATGGCAGTCCGCTTAACTTTTTCAGCTATGCAGGGAAAAACGGTCATGCCTATCGCAGCATTGGTAAGGTGCTGATCGACCGTGGCGAAGTGAAAAAAGAAGATATGTCGATGCAGGCGATTCGTCATTGGGGCGAAACACACAGTGAAGCCGAGGTTCGCGAGCTGCTGGAACAGAACCCGTCTTTCGTTTTCTTTAAACCGCAATCTTTTGCACCGGTGAAAGGGGCAAGTGCGGTGCCGCTGGTTGGCCGTGCTTCTGTTGCCTCCGATCGTTCAATTATTCCGCCAGGTACTACCTTGCTGGCAGAAGTGCCGCTGCTGGATAATAACGGCAAATTTAACGGTCAGTACGAATTGCGTCTGATGGTGGCGCTGGATGTCGGTGGCGCAATCAAAGGCCAACACTTCGATATCTATCAAGGGATCGGGCCGGAAGCCGGACATCGCGCAGGTTGGTACAACCACTATGGACGTGTCTGGGTGCTGAAAACCGCCCCGGGCGCAGGTAACGTCTTTAGCGGCTGATGTGTTATTCTGTATACCGTTTTTACGGATACGCCAGGGTGAGGGATAACCTCACCCTTTTTAATTCTGAGGTGCTATGTCTGTGGTAATTAGTGATGCATGGCGTCAGCGTTTTGGTGGCACAGCGCGTCTGTATGGTGAAAAAGCGTTGCAACTGTTTGCTGACGCGCATATTTGTGTGGTTGGTATCGGTGGTGTCGGTTCCTGGGCGGCGGAAGCGCTGGCGCGCACGGGGATTGGCGCAATCACGCTTATCGATATGGATGATGTGTGCGTCACCAATACCAATCGGCAAATTCACGCTCTGCGCGATAACGTCGGGCTGGCAAAAGCGGAAGTCATGGCGGAGCGTATTCGCCAGATTAACCCGGAGTGCCGTGTAACGGTGGTGGATGATTTCGTGACGCCGGATAACGTAGCGCAGTATATGAGCGTGGGTTATTCGTACGTGATTGATGCCATTGATAGTGTACGGCCCAAAGCGGCGCTGATTGCTTATTGTCGGCGCAATAAAATCCCGCTGGTCACGACCGGTGGCGCGGGTGGGCAGATTGACCCGACGCAGATTCAGGTTACCGATCTGGCGAAAACGATTCAGGATCCGCTGGCGGCGAAGTTGCGCGAGCGCCTGAAAAGCGATTTTGGCGTAGTGAAAAACAGTAAAGGTAAGCTCGGCGTCGATTGCGTGTTTTCTACTGAAGCGCTGGTGTACCCGCAGTCAGACGGTACTGTGTGTGCGATGAAAGCCACGGCAGAAGGGCCGAAGCGGATGGATTGTGCATCTGGATTTGGCGCGGCAACGATGGTGACCGCCACCTTTGGGTTTGTTGCGGTTTCTCATGCGCTGAAGAAGATGATGGCGAAAGCGGCGCGTCAGGGTTAAACAATCAGGTCGGATGCGACGCGAACGTCTTATCCGACCTGGTTCTGTGCTTAAACCTGCTTCGCCGCAGCGATAATCGCCTCGCTTAACGCATTCAACCCCTGGCTGCGTGAGGCGCTAAGCTGTGCACGCAATCCCAGCTCATCAAACAATGCCAGCGGCGACTGTGCCTGCAATTCGGCGACGGTTTTCCCCTCAACGGCAGTCAACAACACCGCCAACAGGCCGCGCACAATGCGCCCTTCGCTGTCGCCAAAGAAGTGCATTTTACCGTTTTCAGTCACGGTATATCCCAGCCAGACGCGGTTTTCGCATCCGGCAATCTCTTTAGCCTGCGCTTTTAACTCGTCTGGCAAAGCCGGAAGCTGTTTCCCCAGCATGATCAACTGGCGATATTTATCTTCCCATTGCGACAACGGTGCGAAGGTATTGCGTAACGTTTCTGCGGTTACGGTTGTGCCGAACGGATGTCCGGCGAATTGCGGGTTTGTCATTAATCCACCAATAATTCCAGCGCGCGGTCAACGGCATTCACCAGCGCATCCACATCACTCTTTGTATTATATGGCGCAAAAGAGGCGCGCAGTGTGCCGGTTACGCCTAATTCTGCCAGTAGCGGCTGAGCGCAATGCTGCCCGGCCCGCAGGGCAATACCGTACTCCGCCAGCAGCGTCACCATATCGCTATGATGAACGCCAGCAAAATCAAAGGCCAGCAGGCTGGAATCCTGGCAGCGGAATGAACGAAAGCCGGGACGTTTCGCCAGCGCATCTTCCGCCAGCGTTGCTAAGCTACGGCTCCAGCTTTCGGCCTGGTTGATATCGTAATCTGCCAGCCATTCCAGCGCCGCGCTTAATCCTATGACACCAGCGACATTTGGCGTTCCAGCTTCCAGTTTCCACGGCGCAGATTGAGTCGTGAAGCCGTCAAAACTCACTTCGTGAACCATTTTGCCGCCGCCCAGCCAGGGCGACATCGCCTCCAGCAGTTCTGATTTACCATACAGCACGCCGATACCTGTCGGGCCATACAGTTTGTGACCTGAAAAAGCATAGAAATCAATATCCAGTTGCTGAACATCCGCGGGGAAATGCACTGCCCCCTGAGCACCATCAACCATCACCACCATCCCGGCTGAATGAGCAAAGGTAATCGCTCGCGCCAGATCCGGGCAACCGCCAGTAACGTTCGACATCTGACCCAACGCCAGAATCCGACTACGGGGAGTAATCAGTTCTGGCAACAAATCGACATCCGGCAGTCGCTGCGCATTAAGCGGCAATTTCACCACTTTGGCTCCAGTTTGTTGGGCGACCATCAGCCAGGGGACGAGGTTGGCGTGGTGTTCTGCCACGCTGACAATAATCTCATCGCCCGGTTGCAGACGCGGACGCGCATAGCATTGTGCCACCATGTTGATGGATTCAGTGGTGCCGCGCGTCCAGACGATAGTTTTATCATCCGGTGCATTCAGTAATTGCGCCACTTTCTCTCGTGCAGCTTCATAACGCGCGGTCAGGCGTTGGGCTTCGGCAAACTGGCTGCGATGGACGTTTCCGGCGCTCAGACTGTAAAACTGTTGGGTGGCTTCAACCACGGCTTCAGGTTTAAGCGCGGTCGCGGCGCTGTCGAGATAGACGCCCGCATCCTGTAGTGCGGGAAACTGGGCGCGAAACTGCGCGGGATTAAAAACGTTCATGGTACTCCTCGGCTTGATGCACCGATCGTGACGCAAAATTCACTTTGATACAAGGAGAGTGCTAACCATCAGAATTATCTGGATATCCTGGCGAAGCCGCGCAAGTAACATATGCTGAATAGTGTTAGGCGTTAATTTTAGCCTGTTAATCAATACTATTAAGATTTATTAATCGCTTTAAGGAGAAGATGATGAAAAAGACTGCCGCAATTATTTCTGCCTGTATGCTGACTTTTGCCCTGAGCGCCTGTTCCGGTTCGAACTATGTGATGCACACCAATGACGGACGTACCATCGTCTCTGACGGCAAACCACAGACTGATAACGATACCGGTATGATTTCGTATAAAGACGCTAATGGCAACAAACAGCAGATCAACCGTACTGACGTGAAAGAGATGGTCGAACTGGATCAGTAATTCGCGATCGCAAGGTAAAAAAAAGCACCGCAATTAGGCGGTGCTACATTAATCACTATGGACAGACAGGGTAAATGTACAGGAAGTGAAAAAAGGTAGCTTTGCTACCATGGTCTGAATCGCAGACCAATTGCAAACACAACAACACAACATCACAACCGTAAGCCAAAAGTTCACCAGAACACGCATTCCGATAAAACTTTTCGTTCCGGCTCAGGAAGTGCCGCCACTATAGGTATTTGCTGGTAGAAGCTCAACGGACAATTTATAATGGCTCAGATTAAAAAAACTAATAGGTTACACAGTGTGATCTAATTGTTAAATTCATTTAACATCAAAGTTTAAAAGCCATGTCTAAACGATTACCACCGCTAAATGCCTTACGAGTTTTTGATGCCGCAGCACGCCATTTAAGTTTCACTCGCGCAGCAGAAGAGCTTTTTGTGACCCAGGCCGCAGTAAGTCATCAAATCAAGTCTCTTGAGGATTTTTTGGGGCTAAAACTGTTCCGCCGCCGTAATCGTTCACTCCTGCTGACCGAGGAAGGGCAAAGCTATTTCCTCGATATCAAAGAGATATTTTCGCAATTAACCGAAGCGACGCGTAAACTCCAGGCCCGTAGCGCCAAGGGGGCGTTGACGGTCAGTTTACTCCCCAGTTTCGCCATTCATTGGTTGGTTCCGCGACTTTCCAGCTTTAATTCAGCTTATCCGGGAATTGACGTTCGAATCCAGGCGGTTGATCGTCAGGAAGATAAGCTGGCGGATGATGTTGATGTGGCGATATTTTATGGTCGGGGCAACTGGCCGGGGCTACGGGTGGAAAAACTGTACGCCGAATATTTATTGCCGGTGTGTTCGCCGCTACTGCTGACAGGCGAAAAACCCTTGAAGACCCCGGAAGATCTGGCTAAACATACGTTATTACATGATGCGTCACGCCGTGACTGGCAGACATATACCCGACAGTTGGGGTTAAATCATATCAACGTTCAGCAAGGGCCAATTTTTAGTCATAGCGCCATGGTGCTGCAAGCGGCTATTCACGGGCAGGGAGTGGCGTTGGCAAATAACGTGATGGCGCAATCTGAAATCGAGGCCGGACGTCTTGTTTGCCCGTTTAATGATGTTCTGGTCAGTAAAAACGCTTTTTATCTGGTTTGTCATGACAGCCAGGCAGAACTGGGTAAAATAGCCGCCTTTCGCCAATGGATCCTGGCGAAAGCCGCTGCTGAACAAGAAAAATTCCGCTTTCGTTATGAACAATAATTTACGTAGGGTACGACCATGACCAGCCGTTTCATGCTGATTTTCGCCGCCATTAGCGGCTTCATTTTTGTGGCTCTGGGCGCTTTTGGCGCGCATGTGTTAAGTAAAACCATGGGGGCTGTTGAGATGGGCTGGATCCAGACCGGCCTCGAATACCAGGCGTTTCATACGCTGGCGATCTTAGGTCTGGCGGTGGCAATGCAGCGTCGCATCAGTATCTGGTTTTACTGGAGTAGCGTTTTCCTCGCGTTAGGCACGGTGTTGTTCAGCGGCAGCCTTTATTGCCTGGCGCTGTCCCATCTGCGTTTGTGGGCGTTTGTCACTCCGGTTGGCGGCGTGAGCTTCCTCGCGGGCTGGGCGTTAATGTTAGTTGGTGCTATCCGTTTAAAGCGCAAGGGCGTAAGTCATGAATAAGGTTGTATTGCTGTGCCGTCCGGGCTTTGAAAAAGAGTGCGCCGCAGAAATTACCGATAAAGCCGGCCAGCGGGAAATTTTCGGTTTTGCCCGCGTGAAAGAGAATGCGGGTTATGTCATTTATGAATGTTATCAACCTGATGATGGCGATAAGTTAATCCGTGAGCTGCCGTTCAGTTCATTAATTTTTGCCCGCCAGTGGTTTGTGGTGGGGGAACTCCTGCAGCATTTGCCGCCAGAAGATCGTATTACCCCCATTGTCGGCATGTTACAGGGCGTAGTAGAGAAGGGCGGTGAACTGCGTGTTGAAGTTGCCGATACCAACGAAAGCAAAGAGTTACTGAAATTCTGCCGTAAATTTACTGTTCCGCTACGCGCTGCCTTGCGCGATGCCGGGGTGCTGGCGAACTATGAAACGCCGAAGCGTCCGGTTGTGCATGTATTCTTTATTGCACCAGGCTGCTGCTATACCGGTTACTCATACAGCAACAATAATTCGCCGTTCTATATGGGCATTCCGCGCCTGAAATTTCCGGCAGATGCGCCGAGTCGTTCCACGCTCAAACTGGAAGAGGCATTTCATGTGTTTATTCCTGCGGATGAGTGGGATGAACGCCTGGCGAACGGGATGTGGGCGGTGGATTTAGGCGCTTGCCCTGGCGGCTGGACCTACCAACTGGTGAAGCGCAACATGTGGGTTTATTCCGTCGACAACGGCCCGATGGCGCAAAGTCTGATGGATACCGGACAGGTGACGTGGCTGCGGGAAGACGGTTTCAAATTCCGTCCGACGCGCAGCAATATCTCCTGGATGGTATGCGATATGGTTGAAAAACCGGCGAAAGTTGCGGCATTGATGGCGCAGTGGCTGGTTAATGGCTGGTGCCGTGAAACCATTTTCAACCTCAAACTGCCGATGAAAAAACGCTACGAAGAAGTGTCACACAATCTGGCGTATATTCAGGCACAGCTTGATGAACATGGCATAAATGCTCAGATTCAGGCGCGGCAGTTGTATCACGATCGCGAAGAAGTGACGGTGCACGTCCGCCGCATCTGGGCTGCGGTGGGTGGTCGTCGCGACGAGCGATAACAGGCAAGGCCGGGGCGTTGTCTCCGGCCTGCTACCCTTTCCGTCAGGCTGTTACCAAAGAAGTTGCAACCTGGCGCTCATCAGAAATAATGTGCGTTACCTCATCCAGATGCCCGATGCGGGCTTCCCCTGAACGATTAAATTTACTTTTATCAATCAATAACAACGATTGCGCGGCACGTTTTAATAGCATCGATTTGTAATCAGCGTTGATCGCATTGGAGTCCCACAGTGCGCCGCTGCTATCGATCCCTTCACAAGAAAAAATAAACAGATCGATTTCCAGCGATTTAAGTTGGGAAATCAGCGAGGGATTGACGTAACAGCCATATTTGCGCTCAAGTGTGCCGCCGGAACTGATCAGTTGAATGCGTTCGCGTTTACCGAGTTCATGGCAAATCGGATGGCTATTGGTGAAGACCTGAATGTTGATGTCAGGCAACTGGCGTGCCAGATACCAGCAAGTTGAACTGGCGTCTAAGGCTATCACCATCCCTTCTTCAATCCACGCGAGCGCCTCGCGCGCGATATCTGCTTTATGCGCATAATGGCTTTTCAGCCTGATGTGAAAGGGATCGCCACTGTCTTGATTTTGACGGTGGATATATTTAGCGCGTCCATGATTGCGCAGAATTTTACCCTGCGTCTGTAATTCATTGAGATCGCGACGAATGGTTTCTTTACTGACCTTTAGCTGTTCAGAGAGAGCTTCCGTGGTCAGGCTGGTATGGTTCAGCAGCAGGTCGACTATCGCTTGCTGGCGTGCCGCTTTCATATTTTTCACCCCATCATTCGATAACCGCCCGCGTCATGCGGGCGTACCGGTATGAGATTACGGTGTTACCCCTTTTTTTAAAAGAATATTCCCGTACTTCGCTCGTTCGCCTGTGATAACGATCGCAAAGGCTTTTTGCGCCCGTTCATAAAACGCAAAACGATTGATGCGGATGATGTCAGGACACGGGGCTTGTAGTGAAAGCGCATTACGGTAACGTCGTTCTACTTCAGGATCGAGAGTGTCACCTTCTACCGCCGCCATCATCACCAGCGGCGGTGCATAACTGTCCAGTTCAAATAACGGGATAATCGCCTGGAGCAAGTCGCTCACCAACAGGCCATCAGCGCGGATCACCTGCGGTCCCATCGAATGGGCGGGAAAGTGAGCATCGGAAAAAATAATTTCATCTCCATGTCCCATCTCTGCCAGCACTTTCAATAGTTCGGGAGAAATTAACGGCGAAATTGTTTTCAGCATTTCACACTTCCTCTATAAATTCAGGTTCAGTTTGCGGGTAGAAATAACGGTACTGATAATGAATCTGTGCGCGGGCTTCTTCCGGGCTGTTAAATTCCCCTACGCCATACCAACCGAACAGCGCAGCTCCTGCGACGGTCGTTTCGGCGTCGTCGAGAACTTTTACCGGAATATCAAGCATATTGGCTTTAATCTGATTCCACAATGTGTTGCGACTTCCTCCACCGACTAACAATAATTCAGAGGCCTTAAAGTGCCCGATTTTTTCCAGCATCTGTAGATTGCGCTGTAATTGCGCAGTTAACCCTTCCAGCGCCGCGCGATAGAAATGCCCCCGCGTGGTATTAAGCGTCACTCCTTGCCAGCCAGCGTTCTGACACGACAATAAATCACACTGCATTTTTACGCCATCCGCGCCAGGCGCGATCAGACGAGCTTCTTCAATCAACATTTGCCAGGGTGTTTCAGCCGTCCAGAACAGTTTTCTCACCCATTCCAGCACGCCGGATGCCAGCCATTGCATACCTGGGTTATACAACCCTGCCTGGCTATCCAGTTCGCAGGTGGAACCGGCGTACTGACTTAACAGCGAAGTATCAACCTGGGCGCTACGGACCATTAAAATTTCCCATGTACCGGAAGAGAGCACGGGTTCATTTTGGTCGGCACCAGCGCCAAAAAGGGCGAACTGGGTATCGTGACCTGCGGAAATCACCGGTATGCCAACGGGTAAGCCGAGCATTGCTGCGGCGCTGTTCTGTAGCGTACCAATCTGTTCACCCGCTTCCACCAGACGAGGGAAGAGTCGGCGTGGAATACCGGTGGCTTGTAAAATTTGCGGACTGAAATCGCGTTGCTGGATATCCAGCATCTGGCTGGTTCCGGCCATCGTGATATCAGTAGTGAATTCGCCGGTTAAACGGTGGTTAATCAGCGACGAAATAAAGAGCCAGGCGTGCGCGCGTTCCAGCAGTTGTGGATGATTTTCTTTCAACCACACCAACTTATATAACGTATTGAAACTAAAGGCTCCGACGCCAGAAATAGCCTGCAACCGCTGTGCGGAGATCAACTGTTCAATATTGTCCATAACCGCTGCTGTTCGCGGACATTTCCAGCTAATGATCGGATAGAGCAGATTGCCTTGCTTATCTACCAGAGCGCCATCCACACCAAAGGTGGTGACGGCGATACCGCGGATGTGGCATTCAGTCAGTTCACTATTGATTTGCCGACAGCAATCAGCAAAGCGTTGCAAAATGGCGTCTAAAGACCACTGGTGCCAGGTGTTGTTTTCCATCGCGATATCGCTGGCATTAGGCGTTGAGGCGCGGGCAACAATTTTTCCCTGCCGATTAACCGCGATGGCCCTGACATTGGTCGCGCCACAGTCGAGTACCAGGATAACTTCTTGTTTCATAATCGCTCCTGCAATATAGCCGGATAACATTGCTTATCCGGCTAACCACTCTTGCTTGTTCAGGCCCGGTAGCCGGAGCGACCGGGCATCACATCAGGGAGTAATGTATTAACGCTTGTACAACGGGCCGTAGTTCTGGCAAGCGCGGTAATCCTGACCTTCAATATCCATGCCGTGCGCGGCCCAGGCAGAAGGACGATATACTTTGGTCTCTTCAACGTTGTGCATACATACCGGGATACGCAGCATGGAGGCGAGAGTGATAAAGTCTGCGCCAACGTGGCCGATGGTCAGAACCCCGTGGTTAGCGCCCCAGTTCGCCATTACCGAATACACATCCGTAAACGGCCCTTTACCGGTGAGGCGCGGTGCAAACCAGGTGGTTGGCCAGGTTGAGTTGGTGCGTTTGTTGAGGATGTCATGCACATCCTTCGGCAATTCCACGCTCCAGCCTTCCGCGATTTGCAGTACCGGTCCCAGGCCTTTGATGATATTGACACGGGTCATGGTGAACGGGACGCCGCCTTCGGTAAGGAAGCGGGAAGAGTAACCGCCGCCACGGAAGTATTCGTGGATCGCCGGGCACCATTCGGTAGCGGCGAGGCAAGCGTCAGCCTCTTGCTGAGAGATTTCCCAGTGCGGCTTCATCGTCGGGTTACCTTCGCTGTCGCGTTGTTTACAGGAACCGTCCAGCGCAGCAGAACCTGAGTTGATCAAATGGATGATGCCGTGTTCTGCCAGTCCATCGAGTTTATGCCCCGTTACACGCTCAATTGCTTCTGGTGACCAGTAGGTACGCACATCGGCAAATACCTGAGCGGTGCCGGTGAGCTGGTGACCCATTAGCATTGCCACGCCGTTAAGACTGTCGTTTTCGGTCGCCACGACAAAGGGTTCGCGCACGCCATTCCAGTCAAATGAACTGTTGAGGATCGCTTCGGCGGTGTCACCATTGGGATATTGATCGGTCCAGTGACGTTGCCCCTGGAAGCCCGCAGCGATGGCGTTGTAGCCAAGTGATTCTTCCACGCGACCAATATCGGCCAGTTTGCTGTTGCCTTGCATCATGTCGCGGATACACATCGCCATCAGTAAACTTTCGCGCAGAACTGCGCGGCTTTGCTCGGCATTGCGTTGATACTGTTTGTTATTTTCATCTTCGCCATAGCGGAAGTTTTTATCAGCCCAGGTCAGTGCCATTTCCAGTTCGGCTTCGTCGTAAATCTTCTGATCGATACGGCGACGCAGTTCGGTCATATCCACCGCCTGGACTTTCATTCCCAGCCAGGATTCAAAGAAGTTGTGATCAACAATAGAACCGGCGATACCCATCGAAACGCCGCCCAGCGACAGATAGCTTTTACCTTTCATGCTGGCGACGGCCAAACCGGCGCGGGCAAAGCGCAGCAGTTTTTCTTCAACATCGGCAGGAATCGATGTGTCATCGGCATCCTGAACGTCATGACCGTAAATGGAGAATGCCGGGATGCCTTTCTGGCTGTGAGCTGCCAGAGCCGCTGCCAGGTAAACAGCGCCGGGACGTTCAGTGCCGTTAAAGCCCCAAATGGCTTTCGGGCGGGTTGGATCCATGTCGATGGTTTCACTGCCATAGCACCAGCAAGGCGTTACCGTAATGGTGAGGCCTACATTCTGGCTGCTGAATTTTTCTTCGCAAGCAGCGGCTTCAGCCATACCCGCGATACAGGTATCGGAAATGACACACTCGACGGCAGCTCCGCAGGCATGGCGCAGTTTCTCGGTCAGCAGTGCGGCCGTAGCTTTCGCCATATTCATTGTTTGTTCTTCAAGCGACTCACGAACACCCATGCGACGACCGTCAATAACCGGGCGGATACCAATTTTCGGTAAGCTGATTTTTTTCATTACAGATTCCTCACTTTATTCGGAAAATATGTTCAGTTAGTTGCCGTTTGAGAACGGAAACGGGCAAAGATAAAGATGACCGCGAAGCAGAGTGCGGGGATCAGTTCAGCAGTGGGGATGTTGCCCGCCGCGTCACTGACAAAACCCATGACCGGAGTGACAATACCGCCGCCAATGATGGTCATAACGATGAAGGACGAACCGTATTTGGTGTCCTGGCCGAGATTCTTAATGCCCAGCGAGAAGATTGTTGGGTACTGAATCGACATAAAGGCGCTGCATAAAGTCAGGGCTATTAAGCCCACATGACCGCCTGCGAAGGCTGAGATCAGGCACAGTGCCATAGCGATTAATGCGTAGGCGGCCAGGACTTTGTGTGGTGCGAAGCGACTGATGAGCCAGGTACCGGTGAAACGACCAATAAAGAAGCACACCATGGTTCCGGTTAAATAGTTAGCGGCAAAGCCTGCAGTCATACCTGGAATTTCTTCTACAGCGTAGCGAATCAAATAGCTCCAGCAGGCCGTTTGTGCGCCGACATAGCAGAATTGCGCTAATACCGCCCAGCGCCAGTGACGAATACGCGCCAGACGAGAAAGCGATGCGGAGAACGATCCTTGTTTGGCGTCACTGTGATTATCACTCTGCAATGCCGGGAATTTCGTCAGCATGATCAGCAGGGCGACCAGTAACACGATAGCCACGATGATCATATAAGGTGTCTGTACCGATAATACCAGGCTGTGTTTATACGCACTCAATTGCTCTGGAGACATTTTATCGAGAACGTCTTGCGATTGATGTGGCACGTTAGACAAAATAAGACTTTGCCCAAAGACAACCGCGATAATTGCGCCAAACGAGTTAAATGTTTGCGCAAGATTTAAGCGGAAGTGACCACTGCTTTCCGGCCCTAATACCGTAACAAAAGGGTTTGCGGCAGTTTCCAGACAACCTAATCCGGCTGCAATAATAAATAGGCCAACTAAAAATAAGGTGTAGTTCATTATTTCTGCAGCGGGCCAGAATAATGCAGCGCCCAAGGCATATAAAAATAATCCGGTAATAATCCCTGCTTTATAACTGAGTTTTTTCATCAATATCCCAGCAGGGATTGGGATAATGAAATAACCAAAGTAAAAGGCCGATTGGATCAGGCCAGCCTGGAAATTTGTCAGCGTAAAAGCCTGCTGGAATTGAGGTAATAAAATGTCGTTAAGGTTATTGGCTACCGCCCAAAGAAAAAACAGTGAGCACAGCAGCGCGAATGGAATAATGTAACTTCTGCTTTGCCCTGCATCTTTATCTACCGCACGGTAACTCTGCGTTTGTATTGATGTGTTTCCCATAGCATCCTCTTAGGTTCAGAAGCTTAAGCACGTAATCGGTTATGTTTTCAAAAGTGCAAAACCAGCGAGTTCGGGCTTCATATCAGTGAATATTTGCCTGTCTGAAATGAACTCATGGATTCATTTTCAAATAAAAAACGCTCTGTAATATGACGGCGGTCACACTTATTAGCTGGAAGGTGACTTTATGTGACTACCATCACTTTAATAATCGAAATTTCATGCCCGTTTCAGAAAATAAATCATAAAAAACACAAACCAGATGACCGTATTAATTGTT
>NZ_SJWV01000111.1:0-13494 GCF_004352695.1 Escherichia sp. KCJ4928 | reverse complement strand
TTTGAAATGTGAGCAAAAGCCCGTTTTTGCCACGCTTCCCGCCACTCTTTTGATCCTGCTACAGGTTTTACCCCGATCGGGGTATGCATCTTTGACACATCCTTTAATATCTTAGCGGCTATAAAAATGGCTTATTAATTATGCGGTTTATTTGGTCGCTCTCAATTTTCAGAGCGCGTTAATGATGGAAGGTCAATGTGAAGATTGATGCATCCCGTCGGGGCATACTCACTGGTCGCTGGCGCAAAGCCAGTAACGGTATCCGTCCGCCCTGGTCCGGTGATGAATCTCATTTTCTGACCCATTGCACCCGCTGCGACGCCTGTATTAATGCTTGTGAAAACAACATTCTGCAACGCGGCGCGGGCGGCTATCCGAGCGTTAATTTCAAAAATAACGAGTGCAGCTTCTGTTACGACTGCGCGCAGGCTTGCCCCGAATCGCTATTTTCTCCGCGCCACACCAGGGCTTGGGATTTGCAGTTCACCATTGGGGACGCGTGCCTGGCGTATCAGTCTGTTGAATGCCGCCGCTGTCAGGATAGCTGTGAGCCAATGGCAATTATCTTTCGCCCGACGCTCTCCGGGATCTACCAGCCGCAACTTAATAGCCAACTTTGCAACGGATGTGGAGCATGTGCAGCCAGCTGTCCGGTATCAGCCATAACTGCGGAGTATCTCCATGCACACTAACTGGCAAGTTTGCAGCCTGGTCGTGCAGGCCAAAAGCGAACGAATTTCAGACATCAGCACCCAACTGAACGCCTTTCCCGGCTGTGAAGTTGCTGTCAGCGACGCGCCGAGCGGTCAGTTGATTGTGGTGGTGGAAGCAGAAGACAGCGAAACGCTGATCCAAACCATTGAGTCAGTACGCAACGTAGAGGGCGTGCTGGCGGTGTCGCTGGTTTATCACCAGCAGGAAGAGCAAGGTGAGGAAACACCATGAAACTCAGTCGTCGTAGCTTTATGAAAGCTAACGCCGTTGCGGCCGCTGCGGCGGCTGCCGGTCTCAGCGTGCCGGGCGTTGCCCGCGCCGTTGTTGGTCAGCAGGAAGCCATCAAATGGGATAAAGCGCCGTGCCGTTTCTGCGGTACTGGTTGCGGCGTTCTGGTCGGAACGCAGCAGGGGCGTGTGGTGGCCTGTCAGGGCGACCCGGACGCACCGGTTAACCGTGGCCTGAACTGCATTAAGGGCTATTTCCTGCCCAAGATCATGTACGGTAAAGACCGTTTGACGCAGCCGCTGTTGCGTATGAAAAACGGTAAATATGACAAAGAAGGCGAATTTACCCCAATCACCTGGGATCAGGCCTTCGATGTGATGGAAGAGAAATTCAAAACCGCCCTGAAAGAAAAAGGACCGGAATCGATCGGTATGTTCGGTTCTGGTCAGTGGACTATCTGGGAAGGTTATGCCGCGTCCAAGCTGTTCAAAGCGGGCTTCCGTTCGAACAACATCGACCCGAACGCACGTCACTGTATGGCGTCGGCAGTAGTTGGCTTTATGCGTACCTTTGGTATGGATGAGCCGATGGGCTGCTATGACGACATCGAGCAGGCTGACGCGTTTGTGCTGTGGGGCGCTAACATGGCGGAGATGCACCCGATCCTCTGGTCACGCATCACTAACCGTCGTCTCTCTAACCAGAACGTCACCGTGGCGGTGCTTTCTACCTACCAGCATCGTAGCTTCGAGCTGGCGGATAACGGCATCATCTTTACGCCGCAATCTGACCTGGTGATCCTGAACTACATCGCCAACTATATCATTCAAAACAATGCGATAAATCAGGACTTCTTCAGCAAGCACGTTAACCTGCGCAAAGGGGCGACGGACATCGGCTACGGTTTACGTCCGACCCATCCGCTGGAAAAAGCAGCGAAGAATCCGGGTTCTGACGCCTCCGAACCGATGAGCTTTGAAGATTACAAAGCCTTCGTTGCTGAGTATACGCTGGAAAAAACCGCTGAAATGACCGGCGTGCCGAAAGACCAGTTAGAACAACTGGCGCAGCTGTATGCCGATCCGAACAAGAAAGTCATCTCCTACTGGACGATGGGCTTCAACCAGCATACCCGTGGTGTGTGGGCCAACAACCTGGTCTACAACCTGCACCTGCTGACCGGCAAAATTTCCCAGCCGGGTTGCGGTCCGTTCTCCCTGACCGGGCAGCCTTCCGCGTGTGGTACTGCGCGTGAAGTGGGCACCTTTGCTCACCGTCTGCCTGCGGACATGGTGGTGACTAACGAGAAACACCGTGATATTTGCGAGAAGAAGTGGAATATCCCGAGCGGCACCATTCCGGCGAAAATCGGTCTGCACGCGGTGGCACAAGACCGTGCACTGAAAGACGGCAAGCTGAATGTTTACTGGACCATGTGTACCAACAACATGCAGGCCGGGCCGAACATTAATGAAGAGCGTATGCCGGGCTGGCGCGATCCGCGCAACTTCATCATCGTCTCCGATCCGTATCCGACAGTCAGTGCGCTGGCAGCCGACTTGATCCTGCCGACCGCAATGTGGGTAGAGAAAGAGGGGGCTTACGGTAACGCCGAACGCCGTACTCAGTTCTGGCGTCAGCAGGTACAGGCGCCAGGCGAAGCGAAATCGGATCTCTGGCAGTTAGTCCAGTTCTCCCGCCGCTTCAAAACTGAAGAAGTATGGCCGGAAGAGCTGCTGGCGAAGAAACCGGAACTGCGTGGCAAAACGCTGTACGAAGTTCTGTATGCCACCCCCGAAGTGAGCAAATTCCCGGTATCCGAACTGGCGGAAGATCAGCTGAACGATGAATCCCGCGAGCTGGGCTTCTATCTGCAAAAAGGGCTGTTCGAAGAGTACGCATGGTTTGGTCGCGGTCACGGTCACGATCTCGCGCCGTTCGATGACTACCACAAAGCGCGCGGTCTGCGCTGGCCGGTGGTGAACGGTAAAGAAACACAGTGGCGTTACAGCGAAGGTAACGACCCGTACGTGAAAGCGGGCGAAGGCTATAAGTTCTACGGTAAACCGGATGGCAAAGCGGTGATCTTCGCACTGCCGTTCGAACCGGCGGCGGAAGCACCGGATGAAGAGTACGACCTGTGGCTCTCTACCGGACGCGTTCTGGAGCACTGGCACACCGGCAGTATGACTCGCCGTGTGCCGGAACTGCACCGCGCCTTCCCGGAAGCGGTCTTGTTTATTCACCCGCTGGATGCGAAAGCGCGCGATCTGCGCCGTGGCGACAAAGTGAAAGTGGTTTCTCGCCGTGGCGAAGTGATCTCGATTGTTGAAACGCGCGGTCGTAACCGTCCGCCACAGGGCCTGGTGTACATGCCGTTCTTCGACGCCGCACAGCTGGTTAACAAACTGACGCTGGATGCGACCGATCCGCTCTCGAAAGAGACGGACTTCAAGAAGTGCGCAGTCAAACTGGAGAAGGTGTAAGCCATTATGTCCCGGTCAGCGAAACCTCAAAATGGTCGCCGCCGCTTTCTGCGCGATGTCGTTCGCACAGCAGGCGGGCTGGCTGCCGTGGGTGTGGCGCTGGGGTTACAACAGCAAACCGCACGCGCATCTGGCGTGCGGTTGCGCCCGCCCGGAGCCATAAACGAGAACGCCTTTGCCAGTGCCTGTGTGCGTTGCGGTCAGTGTGTTCAGGCTTGCCCTTACGACACCTTAAAACTGGCGACGCTGGCCTCTGGTCTGTCGGCGGGCACGCCATATTTTGTCGCACGGGATATTCCTTGCGAAATGTGTGAGGACATTCCGTGCGCCAAAGTGTGCCCAAGCGGTGCGCTGGATCGTGAGATTGAATCGATCGACGACGCGCGGATGGGGCTGGCGGTACTGGTGGACCAGGAAAACTGTCTCAACTTTCAGGGGCTGCGCTGCGATGTTTGTTATCGCGAATGCCCGAAAATTGATGAGGCCATCACCCTGGAGCTGGAGCGCAACACGCGTACCGGTAAGCACGCCCGCTTTCTGCCGACGGTTCACAGCGACGCCTGTACCGGTTGCGGTAAGTGCGAAAAAGTATGCGTGCTGGAACAACCGGCAATCAAGGTGTTACCGCTGTCACTGGCGAAAGGGGAGTTAGGTCACCATTACCGCTTCGGTTGGCTGGAGGGGAACAATGGCAAATCGTAAACGTGACGCCGGGCGCGAGGCGCTGGAGAAAAAAGGCTGGTGGCGCAGTCACCGTTGGCTGGTGTTACGTCGCCTTTGTCAGTTCTTCGTGCTGGGGATGTTTTTGAGCGGTCCGTGGTTTGGTGTGTGGATCTTACACGGTAACTACAGCAGTAGCCTGTTATTCGACACCGTTCCGCTGACCGATCCGCTGATGACGCTGCAAAGTCTTGCCAGTGGTCATCTGCCTGCCACGGTGGCGTTGACCGGTGCGGTGATTATCACCGTGCTCTACGCCCTGGCGGGAAAGCGATTATTTTGCAGCTGGGTCTGCCCGCTGAACCCGATTACCGACTTAGCGAACTGGTTACGCAGGCGCTTTGACCTCAATCAGTCTGCGACGATCCCTCGCCACATTCGCTACGTGCTGTTGGTGGTCATTCTGCTGGGATCGGCCTTAACTGGCACGCTCATCTGGGAATGGATCAACCCCGTATCTCTGATGGGGCGCAGCCTGGTAATGGGCTTCGGCAGCGGCGCGCTGCTTATTCTCGCGCTGTTTTTATTTGATCTACTGGTCGTTGAACACGGCTGGTGCGGGCACATTTGTCCGGTTGGCGCGCTGTATGGCGTGCTGGGTAGCAAAGGTGTGATTACCGTTGCGGCCACCGATCGGCAGAAATGTAACCGCTGTATGGATTGTTTTCATGTTTGCCCGGAACCGCATGTGCTACGTGCCCCGGTGCTGGATGAACAAAGCCCGGTGCAGGTCACCAGCCGCGATTGCATGACGTGCGGTCGCTGCGTGGATGTCTGTTCTGAGGATGTATTTACAATAACTACACGATGGAGTTCGGGAGCGAAATCATGAAAAGCCATGACCTGAAGAAAGCGCTGTGTCAATGGACGGCGATGCTGGCCCTGGTGGTAAGCGGCGCGGTTTGGGCGGCTAATGGCGTCGATTTTAGCCAGTCGCCGGAAGTATCCGGGACACAGGAAGGGGCCATTCGGATGCCAAAAGAGCAGGAACGGATGCCGCTGAACTATGTGAATCAGCCGCCAATGATCCCGCATAGCGTTGAAGGTTATCAGGTAACGACCAATACCAACCGCTGCTTGCAGTGCCACGGTGTCGAAAGTTATCGCACCACTGGCGCGCCGCGTATCAGTCCTACTCACTTTATGGACAGCGACGGCAAAGTGGGCGCGGAAGTGGCTCCGCGTCGTTATTTCTGTCTGCAATGTCACGTACCGCAGGCCGATACCGCGCCAATCGTGGGGAATACCTTTACCCCATCAAAAGGTTACGGGAAATAAGAGGTTATTATGGGAAATTCTGACCGTAAGCCTGGTCTGATTAAGCGCCTGTGGAAATGGTGGCGTACCCCCAGCCGTCTGGCGCTGGGGACGCTGCTGTTGATCGGTTTTGTTGGCGGCATCGTCTTCTGGGGTGGCTTTAACACCGGGATGGAAAAAGCCAATACCGAAGAGTTCTGCATTAGCTGCCACGAAATGCGCAACACGGTGTATCAGGAATACATGGATTCCGTGCACTACAACAACCGTAGCGGCGTCCGTGCGACCTGTCCGGATTGTCACGTTCCGCACGAGTTTGTGCCGAAGATGATACGCAAGCTCAAAGCAAGTAAAGAGCTGTATGGTAAAATTTTTGGCGTTATTGACACGCCGCAGAAATTTGAAGCTCATCGTCTGACGATGGCACAGAATGAGTGGCGGCGCATGAAGGACAATAACTCGCAGGAGTGCCGTAACTGTCACAACTTCGAGTATATGGATACAACCGCCCAGAAATCGGTTGCCGCGAAGATGCATGACCAGGCGGTGAAAGATGGGCAAACCTGTATTGATTGCCATAAAGGGATAGCGCACAAGCTGCCCGATATGCGTGAAGTCGAGCCAGGTTTTTAACAGGGTTATTGCGTGGGTATGCTTGAAGCCAGAGAGTTACTTTGTGAGCGGGATGAACGAACCTTATTTAGTGGCTTGTCATTTACGCTGAACGCAGGAGAGTGGGTACAAATCACCGGTAGCAACGGCGCGGGGAAGACAACGCTTCTCCGTTTGCTGACTGGGTTGTCTCGCCCTGACGCTGGCGAGGTTCTCTGGCAAGGGCAGCCCTTGCATCAGGTACGCGACAGCTACCATCAAAACCTGTTATGGATAGGCCATCAGCCGGGGATCAAAACCCGGCTGACGGCGTTAGAAAATCTGCACTTTTATCATCGCGATGGCGATGCCGCACAATGTCTGGAAGCCCTGGCGCAGGCCGGGCTTGCCGGATTCGAAGATATTCCGGTAAATCAACTTTCTGCCGGGCAACAACGCCGCGTCGCTTTAGCGCGTCTGTGGCTGACCCGTGCCACGTTATGGATCCTCGACGAGCCTTTTACCGCGATTGACGTTAACGGCGTCGATCGTCTGACCCAGCGTATGGCGCAGCATACGGAGCAGGGGGGGATTGTGATTCTGACTACCCACCAGCCGCTCAACGTTGCTGAAAGTAAAATTCGCCGCATTTCACTGACGCAAACGGGGGCCGCATGATGTTCTGGCGCATTTTCCGTCTTGAGCTGCGCGTAGCGTTTCGCCATAGCGCCGAAATCGCCAACCCGCTGTGGTTCTTCCTGATTGTAATTACCCTTTTTCCGCTCAGTATCGGTCCGGAGCCGCAACTGCTGGCGCGTATTGCACCGGGCATTATCTGGGTTGCTGCGCTGCTTTCATCCTTGCTGGCGCTGGAACGACTGTTCCGTGACGATTTGCAGGACGGCAGTCTTGAACAATTGATGTTGTTGCCGTTACCCTTGCCCGCCGTTGTGCTGGCGAAGGTGATGGCGCACTGGATGGTAACCGGTCTGCCGTTACTCATCCTTTCGCCACTGGTAGCAATGCTACTGGGAATGGATGTTTATGGCTGGCAAGTGATGGCGCTGACGCTGCTGCTGGGAACGCCTACGCTTGGCTTTCTCGGTGCACCGGGTGTGGCGTTGACTGTGGGACTTAAGCGCGGTGGTGTGCTGCTCAGCATACTGGTGTTACCGCTGACTATCCCATTACTCATCTTTGCCACCGCCGCGATGGACGCGGCTTCCATGCATTTGCCCGTTGACGGGTATCTGGCAATTTTAGGCGCGTTGCTGGCAGGCACCGCGACATTAAGTCCTTTTGCGACGGCGGCAGCGTTACGAATCAGCATTCAATAACGCTGGATTACTGATTTTTGTTCGAGTCTGGTATCGAAACTATGTGGAAAACACTGCATCAACTGGCGATCCCACCACGGCTGTATCAAATCTGTGGCTGGTTTATACCGTGGCTGGCAATTGCCAGTGTGGTCGTGCTTACCGTCGGCTGGATCTGGGGATTCGGCTTTGCTCCGGCTGATTATCAGCAGGGAAATAGCTACCGCATTATCTACCTGCATGTGCCTGCGGCGATCTGGTCGATGGGCATTTATGCATCAATGGCGGTGGCGGCTTTTATTGGCCTTGTCTGGCAGATGAAAATGGCCAACCTGGCGGTGGCGGCGATGGCCCCCATTGGTGCCGTGTTTACCTTTATTGCCCTGGTTACCGGCTCTGCATGGGGAAAACCGATGTGGGGCACCTGGTGGGTATGGGATGCACGTCTGACTTCTGAACTGGTGCTGCTGTTTTTGTATGTGGGTGTGATTGCCCTGTGGCACGCCTTCGACGACCGCCGTCTGGCGGGCCGTGCGGCAGGTATCCTGGTGCTGATTGGCGTGGTGAATCTGCCGATTATTCATTACTCCGTGGAGTGGTGGAACACCCTGCATCAGGGATCAACGCGGATGCAGCAAAGTATCGATCCGGCGATGCGTTCGCCGCTGCGCTGGTCGATTTTTGGCTTCCTGCTGCTGTCTGCCACGCTGACGCTGATGCGGATGCGTAATTTGATTTTGCTGATGGAAAAACGCCGTCCGTGGGTGAGTGAACTGATACTGAAAAGAGGCCGTAAATGACCCCTGCATTTGCTTCCTGGAATGAATTTTTCGCAATGGGCGGTTACGCCTTTTTTGTCTGGCTGGCGGTGGTGATGACCGTTATTCCGCTGGTGGTTTTGGTCGTGCACTCGGTGATGCAGCATCGCGCAATTCTGCGTGGTGTGGCGCAACAGCGGGCGCGTGAGGCGCGTTTACGTGCTGCGCAACAGCAGGAGGCTGCATGAATATTCGCCGTAAAAACCGCTTGTGGATTGCCTGTGCCGTGTTGGCAGGGCTGGCGCTGACTATCGGTCTGGTGCTATATGCGCTGCGCTCGAATATCGATCTCTTTTATACGCCGGGGGAAATTCTCTACGGCAAGCGTGAAACTCAGCAAATGCCGGAAGTCGGGCAGCGTCTGCGCGTTGGCGGGATGGTGATGCCGGGTAGTGTGCAGCGCGATCCCAATTCGCTGAAAGTGACCTTCACTATTTACGATGCTGAAGGCTCAGTGGATGTCTCTTACCAAGGCATTTTGCCGGATCTGTTCCGTGAAGGGCAGGGCGTTGTGGTGCAGGGCGAGCTGGAAAAAGGCAATCATATCCTCGCGAAAGAAGTGCTGGCGAAACACGACGAAAACTACACGCCGCCAGAAGTTGAGAAAGCGATGGAAGCTAACCACCGTCGCCCGGCGAGTGTTTATAAGGACCCAGCATCATGATGCCGGAAATTGGAAACGGGCTGCTGTGCCTGGCGTTAGGGATTGCGCTGCTGCTGTCCGTGTATCCGCTATGGGGCGTGGCGCGCGGAGATGCGCGCATGATGGCGTCTTCCCGCTTGTTTGCCTGGCTGCTGTTTATGTCTGTGGCTGGCGCATTTCTGGTGCTGGTCAATGCTTTCGTGGTCAACGACTTTACCGTCACCTATGTTGCCAGCAACTCCAATACCCAGCTTCCGGTGTGGTATCGCGTGGCGGCTACCTGGGGCGCGCATGAAGGCTCGCTCCTGCTGTGGGTGCTGCTGATGAGCGGCTGGACCTTTGCGGTGGCGATTTTTAGTCAGCGTATTCCGCTGGATATTGTGGCCCGCGTACTGGCGATAATGGGGATGGTCAGCGTCGGCTTTTTGCTGTTCATTCTCTTTACCTCTAACCCATTCTCACGCACGCTGCCGAACTTCCCGATTGAAGGGCGCGATCTTAACCCGCTGTTACAGGATCCGGGGCTGATCTTCCATCCGCCTCTGCTTTATATGGGGTACGTGGGTTTCTCGGTGGCGTTTGCTTTTGCCATTGCTTCTTTGTTGTGCGGGCGTCTGGACAGCACTTATGCGCGTTTTACTCGTCCGTGGACGCTGGCGGCGTGGATCTTCTTGACGCTCGGCATTGTGCTCGGTTCCGCATGGGCCTATTACGAACTCGGCTGGGGCGGCTGGTGGTTCTGGGATCCGGTAGAAAACGCCTCGTTTATGCCGTGGCTGGTGGGGACTGCGCTGATGCACTCACTGGCGGTCACTGAACAACGCGCCAGCTTCAAAGCGTGGACATTACTGCTGGCAATCAGTGCCTTCTCGTTGTGTCTGCTGGGGACTTTCCTGGTGCGTTCCGGCGTGCTGGTATCGGTACACGCGTTTGCCTCTGATCCGGCACGCGGTATGTTTATCCTCGCCTTTATGGTACTGGTGATTGGTGGTTCGCTGCTGCTGTTTGCCGCGCGTGGACACAAAGTTCGCTCACGCGTAAACAATGCGCTGTGGTCGCGGGAATCTCTGCTGTTAGCGAACAACGTTTTGCTGGTCGCCGCGATGCTGGTGGTATTACTGGGGACGCTGCTGCCGCTGGTGCACAAGCAACTGGGACTGGGCAGTATTTCGATTGGCGAACCGTTCTTCAACACCATGTTTACCTGGCTGATGGTGCCGTTTGCGCTGCTGCTTGGTGTCGGTCCTCTGGTGCGCTGGGGGCGCGATCGCCCACGTAAAATCCGCAATTTATTGATTATCGCCTTCATCTCAACGCTGGTGCTGTCGCTGCTGCTGCCGTGGCTGTTCGAAAGCAAAGTTGTGGCGATGACGGTGCTCGGCCTGGCAATGGCCTGCTGGATTGCTGTGCTGGCAATTGCGGAAGCTGCGCTGCGTATTTCACGTGGCACGAAAACCACCTTCAGTTATTGGGGAATGGTGGCGGCTCACCTGGGGCTGGCAGTGACAATTGTTGGCATTGCTTTTAGCCAGAACTATAGCGTTGAGCGTGATGTGCGCATGAAGTCCGGCGATAGCGTCGATATTCATGAATATCGCTTCACCTTCCGTGATGTCAAAGAGGTGACTGGCCCGAACTGGCGTGGCGGTGTGGCGACTATCGGCGTAACGCGCGATGGCAAGCCGGAAACGGTGCTGTATGCGGAAAAACGTTATTACAACACTGCCGGGTCGATGATGACCGAAGCGGCAATTGACGGCGGCATCACGCGTGACCTGTACGCCGCGCTCGGTGAAGAGCTGGAAAACGGCGCGTGGGCCGTGCGTCTTTACTACAAACCATTTGTTCGCTGGATTTGGGCGGGCGGGCTGATGATGGCGTTGGGCGGACTACTGTGTCTGTTTGATCCTCGCTATCGTAAGCGCGTGAGTCCGCAAAAAACTGCGCCGGAGGCCGTATGAAGCGCAAAGTATTGTTAATTCCGTTGATTATCTTCCTGGCGATTGCCGCGGCGCTGCTGTGGCAGCTGGCGCGTAATGCCGAAGGGGATGATCCGACCAATCTGGAATCGGCGCTCATTGGCAAGCCTGTGCCGAAGTTTCGTCTCGAATCACTGGACAATCCGGGGCAGTTTTATCAGGCGGATGTGCTGACTCAGGGCAAACCAGTGCTGCTTAACGTCTGGGCGACCTGGTGTCCGACCTGCCGTGCGGAACATCAATATCTGAATCAGCTTTCAGCGCAGGGCATTCGCGTGGTCGGCATGAACTATAAAGACGATCGCCAGAAGGCAATCAGCTGGCTGAAAGAGCTGGGCAATCCTTACGCGCTAAGCCTGTTTGATGGCGACGGCATGTTAGGGCTGGATCTCGGTGTCTATGGCGCGCCAGAAACCTTCCTTATTGACGGCAACGGTATCATTCGCTATCGCCATGCGGGCGATCTCAATCCTCGCGTCTGGGAAGAAGAGATCAAGCCGCTGTGGGAGAAATACAGTAAGGAGGCCGCACAATGAGGTTTTTATTGGGCGTGCTGATGCTGATGATCTCCGGCTCAGCACTGGCGACCATCGACGTGTTGCAGTTTAAAGATGAAGCACAGGAACAACAGTTCCGTCAGCTCACTGAAGAACTGCGCTGCCCGAAATGCCAGAACAACAGCATTGCCGATTCCAACTCGATGATTGCCACCGACCTGCGTCAGAAAGTGTATGAACTGATGCAGGAAGGTAAAAGTAAAAAAGAGATTGTCGATTATATGGTGGCGCGTTACGGCAACTTCGTCACTTACGATCCGCCGTTAACGCCGCTGACCGTGCTGCTGTGGGTGCTTCCGGTAGTGGCTATTGGCATTGGCGGTTGGGTCATATACGCCCGCTCGCGGCGTCGGGTACGCGTAGTGCCGGAAGCGTTTCCTGAACAAAGCGTGCAGGAAGGTAAGCGTGCCGGATATATTGTTTATTTGCCGGGCATTGTGGTGGCGTTAATTGTGGCTGGCGTCAGCTACTACCAGACCGGAAATTATCAGCAGGTGAAAATCTGGCAGCAGGCCACGGCACAGGCTCCGGCGTTGCTGGACAGGGCGCTGGATCCGAAAGCCGATCCGCTCAACGAAGAAGAGATGTCGCGTCTTGCGCTGGGGATGCGTACTCAACTGCAAAAAAATCCGGGAGATATAGAAGGCTGGATTATGTTGGGCCGCGTTGGCATGGCGCTGGGTAACGCTAGTATCGCCACCGATGCATACGCTACTGCGTATCGCCTCGATCCGAAAAACAGCGATGCCGCACTGGGTTATGCTGAAGCGTTGACACGTTCATCTGATCCCAACGACAACCGCCTCGGTGGTGAACTGCTGCGCCAGTTGGTGAGAAGCGACCACAGCAATATCCGTGTGTTAAGCATGTATGCGTTTAATGCCTTTGAGCAGCAGCGATTTGGCGAAGCCGTTGCCGCGTGGGAGATGATGTTGAAACTCTTACCTGCCAACGATACTCGCCGTGCGGTGATTGAACGTAGTATCGCGCAGGCGATGCAACATTTGTCGCCGCAGGAGAGTAAATAAAAAGAGGCCCGATGGTGATGCCATCGGGCTATTTTTATTGTGCCCCGCGTTGTTGCAGGAACAGAATGGTGGCTGCCACGCGTGAGCGGACATTGAGTTTGCGCAGCAGATTGCGAATATGTACTTTTACTGTCTGCTCTGAAATATTCAACACCGAGGCAATCTGTTTATTTGACAGCCCCTGTGCCAGCTCGTGCAGAACATCCAGCTCGCGCTCCGTCAGCACGCTGAAGGGATCTTCTTCCGCGCCAAACATTTCACGTTCACGTAAGTACTGATTGACGCGTTCGCTAAAGACTTTGCTGCCTTTCGCTCCAGCACGAATTGCTTCCAGCAATACTTCCGGGTCGCTGTCTTTCAACAGATAACCGTCTGCGCCTGCGTCTATCAGTGCAAAGACATCGCTGGAGGCATCTGATACGGTCAGGATAATAATTTGCGCGGTAACGCCATCCCTGCGCAAGGCATTGAGGGTATCCAGGCCACTCATACCTTTCATATTGAGATCCAGCAAGATCACGTCGATATCCAGTCTATTCGCCAGATCGATCGCGCTCGCGCCGTCGCCCGCTTCGGCGACCACTTCAAAGCCAGGATCAAGCTCCAGTAACTGACGAACACCGCGTCGCATAAGTGGATGATCATCCACAATCATCACCTGAAAAGGCGTTGCTTCAGGCATAGTAGTCTCCTGAGGTTTTATTAGAATCATTATGTTTGAGCGTAGCGTTGGTAACGCTACCAGGCGCGTGAATGTTACCCCATTTTATGTATGGACATGTAGTGAAAACTACAACCTTGTCGTTCGCTTTGGCATCATTTTCATTATAAAGACGGAATTTTGCATCAGCTTCTCATCAAGAAAAACAACTAAAAAATCAATCACAATACTTGTGCATTTCTTTAAACAGTTTTTAAAAACTGACTCCGGGTATGGAGCTATGGGTATTTTCCGTACCCAATGCTTTTAACAGCAATTAATTTCATAGGATGAAAGCTCAATGCATCAATCTGGTTCTGTTTCTCTTTGTCGTTCCGCAATATCTGTTCTGGTGGCTACAGCGTTATATTCACCCATAGCATTGGCATCAACAGTTGAGTATGGTGAGACAGTTGATGGTGTTGTCCTGGAAAAAGATATCCAGCTGGTTTATGGG
>NZ_SJWV01000110.1:0-13557 GCF_004352695.1 Escherichia sp. KCJ4928 | reverse complement strand
TTGCTGTTAAAAAATTAATCACCTGCCAAAAGAAATAAAAAAGAGAAAGCCTCCGATTAAATTATTTCGCTACACTGGTTCCACTTTTGTGATTTACACGGGTTACCCATGAAGCTGACCATCATTCGATTAGAAAACTTTAGCGACCAGGACCGGATTGACCTGCAAAAGATCTGGCCGGAGTATTCCCCTTCCTCTTTACAGGTTGACGATAACCACCGCATCTACGCCGCGCGTTTTAACGAGCGCCTGCTAGCGGCCGTGCGGGTAACCTTAAGCGGCACCGAGGGAGCACTGGATTCCCTGCGCGTGCGGGAAGTCACCCGCCGTCGCGGTGTGGGGCAATATCTGCTGGAAGAGGTTTTGCGTAACAATCCTGGCGTTTCATGCTGGTGGATGGCGGATGCAGGCGTGGAAGATCGCGGTGTGATGACGGCGTTTATGCAGGCACTGGGATTTACGGCGCAACAGGGCGGCTGGGAGAAGCGTTAATCGCTCTGTGTGAAAAGCAGTTCGATGGATTTGGTTGGGAAAAATAACGCATTTTCGTTTTCTCCGACCAACGGGATAAAGCCCAGCGATTGATAAAACGTATGGGCTTTTTTATTCAGCGCCTCGACAAAAAGACCGTGAATACCTACCGCTAAAGAGGCTGACCAGACGACTTTCATGGCATGAGCAACCAGTGTTGCTCCCCATCCCTGCCCCTGTAATGAACGATCAATTGCCAGACGCCCAAGAGTAACGCTGGGAATATTTTTGTAGGGAATTTTTTTCTGTTTCGATTTCGAGGGCAATGCGGCTCGTTCAAAACAACTGCCGCATAATGTGTAATATCCCAGCACCTGACGTTCTGGAGTGTTGCGACAAAGGATATACGCTCGCAGAATTTTGTTGCGATGTTGACGAACGAGATGTGTCGTCAGAAAGAGATTTAACGCTTCCTCGCCGCAGTCGAATCGCTGTAGATCATAATCTGCATCATCGGTCAGAATCTCTATCGTCAGATCATCCATAAATTATTACATTCCCTGAAGACGTTTTGCCGCACGTTTTAGCTTTTCACCAGGTGACGGTGGATTACTCAGCGCATCCATCACCCGCGTCCAGGATTCCTCATTGAGGATCACCCGCCGATGCTGTTCAATCACTTCCGCAGCCCGCTGCGAAGCGCTGTTCAACATAAATTGGCTGACGGACTGATTAGATATCGCTGCCGCTTCCTCAATCATACTTTTGTCATCGTCAGTTAAACGCAGATCGATACGCTGCTTTTTAACAGCAGACATGTGAACTCTCCTGCTCCGTATAATATGTACGGTATGTCACCGTACATTAAGCATATCCTGGATTGTTTAATCTTTCTACAACCATTTCGACAAACACAAAAAAACCCGATGGCAGTTCAGCGCATCGGGCATTTTCATTTATCTATCTGTTACTTCGCATCGGTTGCCGTGCCGTTGGCGTGCCAGTCAAATACGCCGAACTCAAAGCCTTTCAGATCGCCTTTCTCATCCCACGTCAGCGGCCCCATCACGGTATCAACCGAGTTCGCTTTCAGGTATTTGGCGATTTCAGCCGGATCGTCAGACTGATTCAGGCCCGCCTGCAAAGATTGCAGCGCGGCGTAGGTGGTCCAGACGAACGCGCCGCTTGGGTCCTGTTTTTTCGCTTTGATCGCGTCAACAATGGGTTTGTTCGCCGGAACCTGATCGTAGTTCTTCGGCTTGGTCACCAGCAGCCCTTCCGCTGATTCGCCCGCAATGTTAGACAGCGAAACGTTAGCCACACCTTCCGGCCCCATAAACTGAGTTTTCAGCCCTGCCGCGCGTGCCTGACGCAGGATCTGCCCCATTTCCGGGTGATAACCGCCGTAGTAAACGAAGTCGATATTCTCTTTTTTCAGACGCGCCACCAGCGTAGAGAAATCTTTTTCCCCGGCGGTGATGCCATCAAAGAACACCACGTTAGCATTGCCTTTCTTCAGGCCGTCCTGGACCGCACGCGCCAGACCTTCGCCGTACTGCTGTTTGTCGTGGACGATAGCAATACGCTGCGGTTTCACCTTCTCAAGAATATATTTCGCCGCCGTCGGCCCCTGGTCGGAGTCCAGGCCGGTGGTGCGCAGGATCAGCTGATAGCCACGAGCGGTCAGCTCTGGTGCGGTTGCCGCTGGGGTGATCATTAAAATGCCTTCGTCTTCGTAGATGTCAGACGCAGGCTGCGTTGATGAAGAACAGAGGTGACCAATCACATATTTAATGCCGTCGTTAACGACTTTGTTCGCCACCGCAACCGCCTGTTTCGGGTCACAGGCATCGTCATATTTTACGATTTGCAGTTTGTTGCCTTTAATGCCGCCTTTAGCGTTGATATCCGCAACCGCCTGCTCTGCGCCGGTAAACTCCTGGTCACCGTACTGCGCAACCGGACCGGACATTGCGCCCACGACCGCGACTTTAATATCTTCTGCCAGAGCCATATTGCTGAATGCCAGCGCGATACATCCTGCCAGTAACGCTTTACCCTTTATATTCATCCTGAGAATCCCCATTCTTCTGGTTATTACGTGTGTTGTGGTGTTGTGATTCAGCACTTTATTTCGTTTTATGCATGACTACCCGTGCTTTAGCAGCATACTCTGCTAAAACATACCCCATTTTTATGATATTGGAATAGCTATTTTGACAGTTTATTAACAATCTGCGTGGGGATTGACGTTTTGCCGGAGGGGGAATTGATTATTGTAGAGGCCCAAAAAACAAAAACCCCGGACTCTCATCCAGGGTTCTCTGCTTAATAGCGGAAATTACGCTTCAATAGCGGCGCGAAGTTTTTTCATCGCGTTCTTTTCCAGTTGGCGCACACGTTCAGCGGAAACACCGTAACGGTCAGCCAGTTCCTGCAACGTGGACTTGTTGTCTTCGTCCAGCCAGCGCGCACGGATGATGTCCTGGCTGCGTTCGTCCAGACCCTGCATCGCGTCGGTCAGACGGTTTGCCGCCTGCTCTTCCCAGTTATCATCTTCGATGCCGTCGGCAAAGTTAGATGATTTATCCTGCAGATAGAGCACCGGTGCCATCGGCTGGCTGTCGGAATCGTCGTCGGAAGACAGGTCAAAGGTCATGTCCTGTGCCGCCATACGTGATTCCATCTCACGAACGTCTTTGCTGGTTACGCCCAGTTCACGGGCCACCATTTCGACTTCATCCTGGTTAAACCAGCCCAGACGCTGCTTGGTTTTACGCAGGTTGAAGAACAGTTTGCGCTGCGCTTTGGTGGTCGCAACTTTGACGATACGCCAGTTACGCAGAACGTATTCGTGGATCTCTGCTTTGATCCAGTGAACGGCGAAGGAGACCAGGCGCACACCCACTTCCGGGTTGAAACGGCGCACTGCTTTCATCAGGCCGATGTTACCTTCCTGAATCAAATCCGCCTGTGGCAGGCCATAGCCCGCATAATTACGAGCAATATGAACAACAAACCGCAGGTGAGACAGGATCAGCGTTTTAGCTGCTTCCAGATCGCCATGGTAATGCAGCTTTTCAGCCAGCGCCCGCTCCTCGTCAGCCGACAACATCGGCCACGCGTTAGCTGCCCGGATGTAGGAATCCAGGTTGCCAACTGGGGCTAAAGCTAAACTTTGCATTTTGTCAGTCATTCAAATCCTCTCAATCGATATCTTCTGGCGCTTCAGTGGTAGCAACAACTGTGCCAGAGCTTAAGAGCAACGAGGTTATCATTCACTGTTTTATCAGACCGTGATTTTATCCACAAGTTCAATGCAAGCTTGTGAATAAATTACGCACAAAATGTGACATAGAGATGAAATACCGGGAAGAGACAACGGGATCTCTTTCCCTGCTACGGAACCCATTGCAGGGAAAGAGTATAACACGCTTTTATTATTCAGGCGTAAAGTGGCGTAAATGTTGTACCGTGGCAAGCCACGCTGCCACCCAGCCAATCATCGAGCATACCAGCAGCAATAGCAGGCATTCATCGAACGATAATCCATTGATATCAAACTTCGTTCCGAAAACCTGTGCCACTTCCGCAACCGCCGATGACAATCGCAGCACCAGAATTTCTGACAAAATTAATGACAACAATGCGCCAGAAAATCCCAGCAGTGCGCCACCATACAGGAACGGGCGAAGGATGAAACCATCCGTCGCACCAATCAGTTTCTGCACGTTGATGGAGTCACGGCGAGCAAAGATGCTCAGACGTACGCTGTTGCCGATGACGAGGAACACTGCCGCCACCATCAACACGCCGATCATCGCCGAAACGCGCCCGACCAGCCCGGTCAACGCCGCCAGACGGGCAAACCAGCTGTCATCCATCCGCACTTCGTCAATGCCGTTAATCTGCGTGATACGATCACGCAGCGTATTGAGTGATTCCGTCCCCTGAAAATCGAGTTTCGGGATCACCACCGCCACTGCCGGAAGCGGGTTTTCTTCCAGCATATCCAGCGCACCACCAAAACCAGACCAGTTACGGAACTCGCCCAGTGCGTCTTCACGAGAAAGATAGTTCACTTTCTCCACGCCTTGCTCGGCCTGCAACTGTGCCACCACGCCCGCAGCGGCGTCATCGTCCAGCGTTTTTTGCAAGTAAACAGTGATTTGCGGTGACGGATAATACTGCGTCGCCGCCTGATTAACGTTTTTGTACACCATATAACAGACGCTGGGCAGCGTCAGGGAGATGGCGATAACCATCACCGTTAAAAACGTGGCGAACGGTTTGCTTTTCAGATCCTGCAATGCGCCGTGGAAGGCATAGCGCACCTGTTCGTTGAAAACGTTGGTTTTACGATTTACCGGTTTTGGCGAGGATTTCGCGCGTTTCGGGGCGTTACGACCGCCGTCGCCAGAGCCGCCGACCGATTTACGGAAGCGATCAAGACGCCCGCCAAACTGCCGAATATGATTGATTGCATCGCGCTTATTCATGGCCCACGCCTCCATGCAAGTGACCATCGCTCAGGGTGAGCATGCGATAGGAACGCCGTGAAATCAGGTTGATGTCGTGCGTTGCCATCAATACGGTTACCCCAACGCGGTTAAACTCTTCAAACAGACGTAGAATCCCTTCCGACAACGCGTCGTCCAGGTTACCGGTCGGTTCGTCCGCCAGCAGTACCGCGGGCTTATTCACCACCGCGCGGGCAATGCCAACACGCTGTTGTTCACCGCCGGAAAGCTGAATAGGGAAGTTCTTCGCTTTGTCCAGTAGCCCGACTTTATCCAGTGCCGCCGACACCCGGCGACGAATATCGTCACCGCTGGCACCAGCGATAATCAGCGGGATCGCCACGTTATCGTAGACAGTACGGTCCATCAGTAGATGGTGATCCTGGAAAATCATGCCAATCTGGCGGCGCAGAAACGGAACTTCACGGTTTTTCAGACGCGTGATGTCATGGCCGCTAAACCAGATTTTCCCGGCGCTGGGCCGCTCAATCCCACAGATCAGCTTCAGGAGGGTACTTTTCCCTGCGCCGGAATGACCGGTCAGAAACGCCATCTCACCCGGCTGCATATGGAACGTAACGCCCTGCAGCGCCTGTCTCCCACCGAGATAAGCCTTGCTGACATGTTCAAAGCGAATCATTGTTAATCCTCTCGGGCAAAAAGTGCCTCTATAAAGTCGTCCGCCTTAAACGGACGCAAATCCTCAATACGTTCGCCGACACCAATGTAGCGGATAGGGATACCAAACTGGTCAGCCACCGAGAAAATTACCCCGCCTTTCGCCGTGCCGTCCAGTTTCGTTAGCGTGATGCCGGTTAAGCCAACGGCTTCGTGGAACAGTTTGGCCTGGCTTACCGCATTCTGCCCGGTACTGGCATCAATAGTCAGCATAACTTCATGCGGCGCTTCAACGTCGAGTTTCTTCATCACGCGGACGATTTTCTTCAACTCTTCCATCAGGTGCGATTTGTTCTGCAGGCGTCCGGCGGTATCGGCAATCAGGACGTCGATATTACGCGCTTTAGCTGCCTGAATGGCGTCGAAGATAACAGAGGCGGAATCCGCACCGGTATGCTGGGCAATCACCGGAATATTGTTGCGCTGACCCCAGACCTGAAGCTGTTCAACCGCTGCTGCACGGAAAGTATCGCCCGCCGCCAGCATCACCGATTTACCCTGCTGCTCAAACTGACGCGCCAGCTTACCAATCGTCGTGGTTTTACCCACACCGTTGACGCCCACCATCAGGATCACGAACGGCGTTTTACCTTCAACATTCAGCGGCTCATCGACTTTCGCCAGAATCTCGCCCATCTCTTCTTTCAGCAGGCCATAGAGCGCCTCGGCATCACGAAGCTGCTTGCGGGATGCGCCTTCCGTCAGATTGGTGATTATTTTACGTGTGGTTTCCACGCCCACATCGGCGATCAACAGCTGTTCTTCCAGCTCCTCAAACAGATCATCGTCGATTTTTTTACCGCGGAACAGGCTGATAAATCCGGAACCGAGATTTTCTTTGGTTTTTAACAGGCTGCGTTTCAGGCGCGCGAAGAAACCTTCTTTGGTCGGTTTTTCCTGCTCCTGGGCAATTTCTTCAACCGGCTGCTCTTCTTCTGCCGGAGGAACCACTATCACCGCTTCTTCTGCCGCTTCGGCAGCCAGCGCCTGTGCTTCCAGCTCTTCGTCGGTGATTTCTTCTTTAGCCGCTTCTTCTTCCGCCGCTTCGACAATCTCTACGGTTTCCGCTTCAGCCTGCCACTCTTCTGGCGAAACCTCTTCGGCGTTGACGTCTTCCGGCAACGGCAGCTCTTCACGTTCGATAGCCACTGGCTCCGGCGTTTCTTCTACGACCGGTTCCGGTTGTGCAACGACTTCCGCTTCAGGCTGCGCTTTTTCACTTTCAGCAACCTGTTCAGTGACTTCCACAACGTCGGCAGCAAAAGTTTCCGCCTCGGCCTCAGTATGCGCCTGCGGCTGCTCTTCGACGGCTTGTTCAGAAGCCTTCACAGGCTCTTGCGCCTGAACGATTTCTTCTACAACCGTTTGTTCATTCTGAACTTCTGTCTCTTTTTCCGGGGTCTGCTCTTTTTGACCAAAGCCCAGCCAGGAAAAAAAGCCACGTTTTTTTTCTTTCGCCATTTGCGACTACACTCCTCGCTGTTGCTTCATGGCACAGCGTTAACGCTATGTACATAGCAGCTAAAAAAATGATGAAATAGTCTATCACTTAACTTAATTCACATCACCGCCTGCAAGTATGTGTTATCTGGCGGATTGAGCAATTTATCATGAAAAAACCGAATCATTCCGGCAGCGGCCAAATCCGCATTATTGGCGGGCAGTGGCGAGGCCGTAAACTCCCGGTTCCTGATAGCCCAGGTCTGCGCCCCACCACCGACCGCGTACGCGAAACGTTGTTTAACTGGCTGGCTCCGGTCATTGTTGACGCCCAATGTCTGGATTGCTTCGCCGGGAGCGGCGCGCTGGGGCTGGAAGCGTTGTCGCGCTATGCTGCGGGGGCCACGTTGATTGAGATGGATCGCGCGGTTTCTCAGCAGTTAATTAAGAATCTGGCGACACTAAAAGCAGGCAATGCACGCGTGGTGAACAGCAACGCAATGTCATTCCTGGCGCAAAAAGGCACACCGCATAATATCGTGTTTGTCGATCCACCGTTCCGCCGTGGCTTGTTAGAAGAGACGATAAATTTACTGGAAGATAACGGCTGGCTGGCTGACGAAGCCCTGATTTATGTCGAAAGCGAAGTCGAAAACGGTCTGCCCACTGTTCCGGCAAACTGGTCATTACATCGGGAAAAAGTGGCGGGTCAGGTGGCTTATCGGCTGTATCAACGCGAAGCACAAGGAGAAAGTGATGCTGATTAATATTGGTCGTTTGTTAATGCTCTGCGTTTGGGGATTTTTAATCCTCAATCTGGTGCATCCCTTCCCGCGCCCGCTGAATATTTTCGTTAACGTGGCGCTGATTTTTACCGTGCTGATGCATGGTATGCAACTGGCGCTATTGAAATCCACTTTACCGAAAGATGGCCCGCAGATGACCACCGCCGAAAAGGTGCGGATTTTCCTTTTCGGCGTGTTTGAACTGCTGGTCTGGCAGAAGAAATTTAAAGTTAAAAAATAACCTTATTGTTCGCCTACAAAGCTGACAAAGCGCGTTCCTTTATAGCTCAGCGTACCTTTATCGCCCACTGTCAGGGCGTGGTACTGCTGGGCGTCGAGGCGAAACGTCTGCTCCATTCCTCCGCTTTGCGGTTTGAAGCTTGCCTCATAGCGCATACTGGTGCCTGCCGGAGTCACTTCCTGCTGGCGCGAACGGCGATCGTTAATCGGTTTTTCCCGCTTGTTGCTCACCACCACCAGCTTTTGCTGGAGCGGAGCCATATCATTATCAGCTTTTTCCCGTCGCTGTTGCATAAAACGAAACGATGCGGCGACGACAATTAAGCCAATGATAACAATAAAGAAAAGAGGTGGTTTGCTCATCTTTATCCCTCATCGGAAAATGCGGAAATAAGCATACCCTGCCAGTTATGGTGTTGTCATCCGTCCACCCTCGCCACTAAACTGGAAGCAAGACCGTAGGCATTCCGCTTACGAAAAAATAACGAATTCAAGGAACTAAGATGCTTTGGTCGTTTATCGCTGTCTGTCTTTCCGCATGGCTATCTGTGGATGCATCGTATCGTGGGCCAACCTGGCAACGCTGGGTGTTTAAACCGTTAACCCTTCTTCTCCTGCTGTTACTGGCCTGGCAAGCGCCGATGTTCGACGCCATTAGCTATCTGGTGCTGGCAGGGCTGTGCGCCTCACTGCTGGGCGATGCGCTAACCCTGTTGCCACGTCAACGTCTGATGTACGCCATCGGCGCGTTTTTCCTCTCGCACCTGCTGTACACCATCTATTTCGCCAGTCAGATGACGCTCTCTTTCTTCTGGCCTCTGCCACTGGTGTTGCTGGTTCTGGGCGCGCTGTTACTGGCGATTATCTGGACGCGGCTGGAAGAGTATCGTTGGCCTATCTGCACGTTTATCGGCATGACGCTGGTGATGGTGTGGCTGGCAGGTGAACTGTGGTTCTTCCGTCCGACCGCTCCGGCACTCTCTGCGTTTGTTGGCGCTTCATTGCTGTTTATCAGTAACTTTGTCTGGCTGGGTAGCCACTATCGCCGCCGCTTCCGGGCAGATAACGCGATTGCTGCGGCCTGCTACTTTGCCGGTCATTTCCTCATCGTCCGCTCGCTGTATCTCTGATAAAACTTGACTCTGGAGTCGACTCCAGAGTGTATCCTTCGGTTAATGAGAAAAAACTTAACCGGAGGATGCCATGTCGACTCCTGACAATCACGGCAAGAAAGCCCCTCAATTTGCTGCGTTCAAACCGCTAACCACGGTACAGAACGCCAACGACTGTTGCTGCGACGGCGCATGTTCCAGCTCGCCAACGCTCTCTGAAAACGTCTCCGGCACCCGCTATAGCTGGAAAGTCAGCGGCATGGACTGCGCCGCCTGTGCGCGCAAGGTAGAAAATGCCGTGCGCCAGCTTGCAGGTGTGAATCAGGTGCAGGTACTGTTCGCCACCGAAAAACTGGTGGTCGATGCCGACAATGATATCCGTGCCCAGGTTGAATCTGCGGTGCAAAAAGCGGGCTATTCCCTGCACGATGAGCAGGCCGCCGACGAGCCACAAGCATCGCGCCTGAAAGAGAATCTGCCGCTGATTACGCTAATCGTGATGATGGCAATCAGCTGGGGTCTGGAGCAATTTAATCATCCGTTTGGGCAACTGGCGTTTATCGCGACCACGCTGGTTGGGCTGTACCCGATTGCTCGTCAGGCATTACGGCTGATCAAATCCGGCAGCTACTTCGCCATTGAAACCTTAATGAGCGTAGCCGCTATTGGTGCACTGTTTATTGGCGCAACGGCTGAAGCTGCGATGGTGTTGCTGCTGTTTTTGATTGGTGAACGACTGGAAGGCTGGGCCGCCAGCCGCGCGCGTCAGGGCGTTAGCGCGTTAATGGCGCTGAAACCAGAAACCGCCACGCGCCTGCGTAACGGTGAGCGGGAAGAGGTGGCGATTAACAGCCTGCGGCCTGGCGATGTGATTGAAGTCGCCGCAGGTGGGCGTTTGCCTGCCGACGGTAAACTGCTCTCACCGTTTGCCAGTTTTGATGAAAGCGCCCTGACCGGAGAATCCATTCCGGTGGAGCGCGCGACGGGCGATAAAGTTCCTGCAGGAGCCACCAGCGTAGACCGTCTGGTAACGCTGGAAGTGCTGTCAGAACCGGGTGCCAGCGCCATTGACCGGATTCTGAAACTGATCGAAGAAGCCGAAGAGCGCCGCGCCCCCATTGAGCGGTTTATCGACCGTTTCAGCCGTATTTATACGCCAGCGATTATGGCCGTCGCCCTGCTGGTGACGCTGGTGCCACCGCTGCTGTTTGCCGCCAGCTGGCAGGAGTGGATTTATAAAGGGCTGACGCTGCTGCTGATTGGCTGCCCGTGTGCGTTAGTTATCTCCACGCCTGCGGCGATTACCTCCGGGCTGGCGGCGGCAGCGCGTCGTGGGGCGTTGATTAAAGGCGGAGCGGCGCTGGAACAGCTGGGTCGTGTTACTCAGGTGGCGTTTGATAAAACCGGTACGCTGACCGTCGGTAAACCGCGCGTTACCGCGATTCATCCGGCAACGGGTATTAGTGAATCTGAACTGCTGACACTGGCGGCGGCGGTCGAGCAAGGCGCGACGCATCCACTGGCGCAGGCCATCGTACGCGAAGCACAGGTTGCTGAACTCGCCATTCCCACCGCCGAATCACAGCGGGCGCTGGTCGGGTCTGGCATTGAAGCGCAGGTTAACGGTGAGCGCGTATTGATTTGCGCTGCCGGGAAACATCCCGCTGATGCATTTGCTGGTTTGATTAATGAACTGGAAAGCGCCGGGCAAACGGTTGTGCTGGTAGTACGTAATGATGACGTGCTGGGTATCATTGCATTGCAGGATACCCTGCGCGCCGACGCAGCAACTGCCATCAGTGAACTGAACGCGCTGGGGGTTAAAGGAGTGATCCTCACCGGCGATAATCCACGCGCAGCGGCGGCAATTGCCGGGGAGCTGGGGCTGGAGTTTAAAGCGGGCCTATTGCCGGAAGATAAAGTCAAAGCGGTGACCAAGCTGAATCAACATGCGCCCCTGGCGATGGTCGGTGATGGTATTAACGACGCGCCAGCGATGAAAGCTGCCGCCATTGGGATTGCAATGGGCAGTGGCACAGACGTGGCGCTGGAAACCGCCGACGCAGCATTAACCCATAACCACCTGCGCGGCCTGGTGCAAATGATTGAACTGGCACGCGCCACTCACGCCAATATCCGCCAGAACATCACTATTGCGCTGGGGCTGAAAGGGATCTTCCTCGTCACCACGCTGCTAGGGATGACCGGACTATGGCTGGCGGTGCTGGCAGATACCGGTGCGACCGTGCTGGTAACAGCGAATGCGTTAAGATTGTTGCGCAGGAGATAAGGCAAACCGATCGCAACATTGAGCGCGATCGGTCCCCTCGCTCCTCTGGGGAGAGGGTTAGGGTGAGGGGAAAAGGCGGCATCGAAGCCAATCTTTCCCCATCAACCGCCTTTACGAATCAAATAACGATAAGGCAGTCCATCCGTCTCTTTCGCAACCAGTTCGTGTTCCATAAAGGTACAAAACCCAGGAATATCGCGGGTCGTCGCCGGATCGTCGGCGATAATCAGTAAAGTTTCGCCAGGCTGCATATTGCGCACGGTTTTGCGCACCATCATCACCGGTTCCGGGCAGCGCAGGCCAAGCGCGTCGAGTGTGTGGTCAGGGCTGGAAAAGAGATCGGTCATTTTCTTCTCATCACTTAAAAAAACGGCGCTAGTTTACGCCCTGTGAGTCCGTAAGCAAACCAGGTTAACGATTGCGTGAAAATTAACCATTGCATTGTCAACGTAAAGCAGTATCATGCGGCGGCTCGAAAAAAGGGTAAGCACGTTATTATGTTAAGATAACAGACGTGTCGTACGTATTGGGTTCCCTCACCCCAATGGTTAATCAAAAAGGTACAATATGAACGTTTTCTCGCAAACTCAACGCTATAAGGCGTTGTTCTGGTTATCGTTATTTCATCTGCTGGTGATCACCTCCAGTAACTATCTGGTCCAGCTTCCGGTCTCCATTTTTGGTTTTCATACCACCTGGGGCGCGTTTAGTTTTCCGTTTATCTTTCTCGCGACCGACCTGACCGTGCGTATTTTTGGCGCACCGCTGGCCCGACGCATTATCTTCGCGGTAATGATCCCTGCGTTATTAATCTCCTATGTCATCTCGTCGCTGTTCTATATGGGTTCATGGCAGGGATTTGGCGCACTCGCCCACTTCAACCTGTTTGTCGCCCGTATCGCCACCGCCAGTTTCATGGCCTACGCGCTGGGGCAAATCCTCGACGTGCACGTTTTTAACCGCCTGCGTCAAAGTCGCCGCTGGTGGCTGGCACCGACAGCGTCCACACTGTTCGGTAACGTCAGTGACACGCTGGCCTTTTTCTTCATTGCCTTCTGGCGTAGCCCGGATGCCTTTATGGCTGAACACTGGATGGAAATCGCGCTGGTCGATTACTGTTTCAAAGTGTTAATCAGTATCGTTTTCTTCCTGCCAATGTATGGCGTATTACTCAATATGCTGTTGAAAAGACTGGCAGATAAATCCGAAATCAACGCTTTGCAGGCGAGTTAAAGGTTCGTTATCAGAGTTGTGATAAGATGGATGAATGAGCCGTTATGGCCGTTTATCGAAAGGAAGAAGTCAATGCGCAATCTGGTTAAATATGTCGGAATTGGCCTGCTGGTTATGGGGCTTGCGGCCTGTGATGATAAAGACACTAACGCTACGGCGCAGGGTTCGGTCGCGGAAAGTAACGCTACCGGGAATCCCGTCAACCTGCTTGATGGCAAGTTAAGTTTCTCGCTGCCAGCGGATATGACCGACCAGAGCGGTAAGCTGGGAACGCAGGCCAATAACATGCATGTCTGGTCCGACGCCACCGGGCAGAAAGCAGTCATCGTCATCATGGGCGATGATCCGAAAGAAGATCTGGCGGTGCTGGCGAAGCGTCTGGAAGATCAGCAACGTAGCCGCGATCCGCAGCTGCAAGTGGTAACCAATAAAGCCATTGAGCTGAAAGGTCACAAAATGCAGCAGTTAGACAGTATTATCTCCGCGAAAGGCCAGACGGCGTACTCTTCCGTTATTCTGGGTAACGTGGGTAATCAACTGCTGACCATGCAAATTACGCTGCCCGCTGACGATCAGCAAAAAGCGCAGACCACCGCAGAAAACATCATTAATACGCTGGTTATTCAGTAAGTTTTAAGATGATGAGGCGGCCTCAGGGACGTGTTCCGGAGGCCGTTTTTTTAATCGCCACGTCAGTAATAACGCGATTGCGACCAGTCCCGCCGCCGCCAGATAAATCACCGGTACGCCCGCCCAGCTCATCACCAGCCCAGCCAGTGGTCCAGTCA
>NZ_SJWV01000010.1:0-48919 GCF_004352695.1 Escherichia sp. KCJ4928 | reverse complement strand
ATGTATGCTTAGTGTGTTCCCCGCGCCAGCGGGGATAAACCGTGGCAGATCGATTTTACCGCCAGAATGACAGGGTGTTCCCCGCGCCAGCGGGGATAAACCGATTAAGGCGGACGAGGAAAAGGCAGACGTTACGTGTTCCCCGCGCCAGCGGGGATAAACCGTTAGGCACAGAAAAAAGGCTACTCAGCGAACTGTGTTCCCCGCGCCAGCGGGGATAAACCGTATCGACCCCCTTTCTCACGCATCGCCATCGTGTGTTCCCCGCGCCAGCGGGGATAAACCGTTAACGTCTGGATCCTGTGTGCCATGGACCGTGTGTTCCCCGCGCCAGCGGGGATAAACCGCCAAAAATGCGCCCCATGCGCACAAATTCGCGCGTGTTCCCCGCGCCAGCGGGGATAAACCGCCCCGCACACGTAAAGGCGTCGGCATGGATGCGTGTTCCCCGCGCCAGCGGGGATAAACCGCCGAGGCCGCAGAACGCCGTGATATTGCGTTCGTGTTCCCCGCGCCAGCGGGGATAAACCGGAAACTGAATCATCATTGATTACCCGCGAAGAGTGTTCCCCGCGCCAGCGGGGATAAACCGCGGCTATGGAATTTATGGAGAAGTTTGGTTTTGTGTTCCCCGCGTCAGCGGGGATAAACCGGGCGCACTGGATGCGATGATGGATATCACTTAGAATTCCCCGCCCCTGCGGTAGAACTCCCAGCTCCCATTTTCAAACCCATCAAGACGCCTTCGCCAGCTCCTTCACCAGCGGTAGCATTATCCGCATAACATCACGGCAGCGACGTTCTATTCTTCCAGGAAGTGCCTTATCAATATGTTGTTGATTATCCAGTCTTACGTCATGCCAGCTATTTCCCGCCGGGAAGGCAGGTGTTTTTGCGCGTTGCTGATAACCATCCTTATTCCCAAGATTCCAGTTAGTCGCTTCCACCGAAAGTACAGCAATGCCCGCTTTGTCGAATATTTCTGCGTCATTACAACACCCAGTGCCTTTCGGATAATTTTTATTCAAACCCGGATTGGTCGTTGCGGCAATTCCATGACTACGCGCAATTGCCAGCGCCCTGTCGCGCGTTAATTTCCTTACTGCTTCAGGGGTTTTTACACCGCTGTTGAAATACAATTTATCGCCAACAATTAAGTTATCGAGATTAATCACCAGCAGCGTATTTTTCTTTTCGGTGTCACTCATCCGCTTGAGTAAATTCTCTGCGCCTAATTTCCCTTCCTCTTCGCCGCTGGTCGCCACAAATCGAATACCATACTCGGTAGGCGTATTTTTCAGGCGTTCTGCCAATTCCAGCATGACACCTAAACCTGCGGCGTTATCATCCATTCCTTGTAACGTAAGCCCGCCGAGATTGGCATCGGCGTCAGCATCGCTCAGCGGGGCGTAAGTATCCAGATGCGCCATAATGATGATCTGCTGCGGCGCTTTGCCTTCATGAGCGGCAATCACCGTACTTCCCGTCACGTTATGCCAGCTCTTGCGATTATCGCGGGCGGTATAAATATACCGACTATTAAATGTCCGAATATCACTGCGATAACCCATTTGCTGAAACTGTTGGCGAATATAATCGGCAGATAACATTTCTGCAGGAGTTCCGGTCATGCGTCCCGGAAAGAAAGTAGCAATATGTCGTGCCTGAGTATTAGCAAAATCGCTAGGTTTAGGTGACGAGGCGTGTACGGGGAGAATAAAGCATACGCCGAGCGCCAGGGCAGCGGTACGGTGGCGCAATGCGGAAAACATAGTGAGTCCTTAAATACCATGCAAATTTTTTTACCGCCATAGTATGAAACTGCCGCTGCGCTAAAACAATTTCAAATCTTCCTAAACGCCCGAAATCCGGTGCCTTAAGCACTTTTTGATATTAGCTTTGCCAAATCGTTATTCCGTTAAGGAACTACTCATTCTAATTGGTAATTTCATTCGTTCTCTTACGCTCCCTATAGTCGAAACATCTGATGGCAAGAAAATAGCGGTATTGCAAAGGAACGGTTATGGATCAAATACGACTTACTCACCTGCGGCAACTGGAGGCGGAAAGCATCCACATTATTCGCGAGGTGGCGGCAGAATTCTCAAATCCGGTGATGCTCTACTCTATCGGTAAAGATTCCAGCGTCATGCTGCATCTGGCGCGCAAGGCGTTTTATCCAGGTACGCTGCCTTTCCCGTTGCTGCATGTCGATACCGGCTGGAAATTCCGCGAGATGTATGAGTTCCGCGATCGTACTGCTAAAGCCTACGGCTGCGAACTGCTGGTGCATAAAAACCCGGAAGGCGTGGCGATGGGGATTAATCCATTCGTGCACGGCAGCGCGAAACATACCGATATTATGAAAACTGAAGGCCTGAAGCAGGCGCTGAATAAATACGGTTTTGATGCCGCCTTCGGTGGTGCGCGCCGCGACGAAGAGAAATCCCGTGCTAAAGAGCGTATCTACTCTTTCCGTGATCGCTTCCATCGCTGGGACCCGAAAAATCAGCGCCCGGAGCTGTGGCACAACTATAACGGGCAGATTAACAAAGGCGAAAGCATCCGCGTTTTCCCGCTCTCTAACTGGACCGAGCAGGATATCTGGCAATACATCTGGCTGGAAAATATCGACATTGTGCCGCTGTATCTCGCTGCGGAACGTCCGGTTCTGGAACGCGACGGTATGTTGATGATGATTGATGACAACCGTATCGACCTGCAACCGGGCGAAGTGATTAAAAAACGGATGGTGCGTTTCCGTACGCTGGGCTGCTGGCCGCTGACCGGTGCGGTGGAGTCAAATGCACAAACACTGCCGGAGATCATCGAAGAGATGCTGGTTTCCACCACCAGTGAACGTCAGGGCCGCGTGATTGACCGCGACCAGGCGGGGTCTATGGAGCTGAAAAAACGTCAGGGGTATTTTTAAGATGAACACCGCACTTGCACAACAAATCGCCAATGAAGGCGGCGTCGAAGCCTGGATGATTGCGCAACAACATAAAAGCCTGCTGCGTTTTCTGACCTGTGGTAGCGTCGATGACGGCAAAAGTACCCTGATTGGTCGCCTGCTGCACGATACCCGCCAAATCTACGAAGATCAGCTCTCATCGCTGCATAACGACAGTAAGCGTCACGGCACCCAGGGCGAAAAACTGGATCTGGCTCTGCTGGTGGACGGCCTGCAAGCTGAGCGCGAACAGGGCATCACTATTGATGTGGCCTACCGCTATTTCTCTACCGAGAAGCGTAAATTTATTATCGCCGACACCCCCGGGCACGAGCAGTATACCCGCAATATGGCGACCGGCGCCTCAACGTGTGAGCTGGCGATCTTACTGATCGATGCCCGTAAAGGCGTGCTCGATCAAACCCGTCGTCACAGTTTTATCTCCACGCTGCTGGGGATCAAACATCTGGTCGTAGCGATCAACAAAATGGATCTGGTGGATTACAGTGAAGAGACATTCACCCGCATTCGTAAAGACTACCTGACTTTCGCCGAACAGTTACCTGGCAATCTGGATATTCGCTTTGTGCCGCTCTCTGCGCTGGAAGGCGACAACGTGGCTTCGCAAAGTGAAAGTATGCCGTGGTACAGCGGTCCGACACTGCTCGAAGTGCTGGAAACCGTGGAGATCCAGCGAGTGGTGGATGCTCAGCCAATGCGCTTCCCGGTGCAGTACGTTAATCGCCCGAATCTCGATTTTCGTGGTTACGCCGGAACGCTGGCATCCGGTCGCGTGGAAGTCGGGCAACGTGTAAAAGTGCTGCCTTCTGGTGTGGAATCAAACGTCGCGCGGATCGTGACTTTTGATGGTGATCGCGAAGAAGCCTTTGCCGGAGAAGCGATCACCCTGGTGCTGACGGATGAGATCGACATCAGCCGTGGCGATCTGCTGCTGGCGGCAGACGAAGCGTTACCGGCGGTGCAGAGCGCGTCGGTGGATGTGGTATGGATGGCGGAACAGCCGCTTTCTCCAGGGCAGAGTTACGACATCAAAATTGCCGGTAAGAAGACGCGCGCGCGTGTTGATGGCATTCGCTATCAGGTTGATATTAATAACCTTACCCAGCGTGAAGTTGAAAACCTGCCACTGAATGGGATCGGCCTCGTGGATCTCACTTTTGACGAGCCGCTGGTGTTAGATCGTTATCAACAAAATCCGGTGACGGGTGGGCTGATTTTTATCGATCGCCTGAGCAATGTGACCGTGGGTGCCGGTATGGTGCACGAGCCAGTTAGCCAGGCAACTGCTGCGCCATCTGAATTCAGTGCATTCGAACTGGAATTGAATGCTCTGGTTCGTCGCCACTTTCCGCACTGGGGCGCGCGCGATTTGCTGGGGGATAAATAATGGCGCTGCATGACGAAAACGTCGTCTGGCATAGCCATCCGGTCACTGTGCAACAACGCGAGCTACACCACGGTCATCGTGGTGTAGTGCTGTGGTTTACCGGCCTCTCCGGGTCCGGTAAATCAACGGTCGCCGGGGCGCTGGAGGAGGCGTTACATAAACTCGGCGTCAGTACGTATCTGCTGGATGGCGATAATGTTCGCCACGGATTATGCAGCGATCTCGGTTTTAGCGATGCCGATCGTAAAGAGAATATCCGTCGCGTCGGTGAAGTGGCGAATTTGATGGTTGAAGCCGGACTGGTAGTGCTGACCGCATTTATCTCGCCACACCGCGCCGAACGCCAGATGGTTCGCGAACGCGTAGGAGAAGGGCGCTTTATCGAAGTGTTTGTCGATACGCCGCTGGCGATTTGCGAAGCCCGCGATCCAAAAGGCTTATATAAGAAAGCGCGTGCCGGTGAACTGCGCAACTTTACGGGAATAGATTCCGTTTACGAAGCGCCTGAATCGGCAGAAATTCATCTCAATGGTGAACAATTAGTAACAAATTTGGTACAGCAATTATTAGATCTGTTGAGACAGAACGATATTATCAGATCCTGAGACACCACCGGGTTTCCATGCCCGGTTCGTCAAAGTAACAGGATCAAATATGCGTAATAGCCATAACATTACACTAACAAATAACGACAGCCTTACTGAGGATGAAGAAACCACATGGTCACTGCCTGGTGCCGTGGTCGGTTTTATCTCCTGGTTATTTGCGCTGGCGATGCCGATGTTGATTTATGGCTCTAACACGCTGTTCTTCTTTATCTACACCTGGCCTTTCTTTCTGGCGCTGATGCCCGTCGCGGTAGTGGTGGGGATTGCGCTGCATTCATTGATGGACGGAAAGCTACGCTACAGTATTGTTTTCACCCTGGTGACAGTAGGCATTATGTTTGGCGCACTGTTTATGTGGCTACTGGGCTAATTTGTACTTTCCCGTCTCCTCTGTTCATAATTCAAACCGTAACTAATAATGAGATTATGTTCTGCACGCCCTGGGTATACGTAACAATGGACAAATGTGGTACATTTGCCCGCGTTGTCGCGGTATCCCCAACAGAGGATGTAGAGTCGTCTTCGGATGCATGGGATGATGATGCCGTTTTTCAGGGGGCAGGATGGGTAAACTAACGCTGCTGTTGCTGGCTATTCTGGTCTGGCTACAGTATTCGCTGTGGTTCGGTAAGAACGGTATACATGACTATACCCGCGTCAATGATGATGTGGCGGCACAGCAAGCTACAAACGCGAAACTTAAAGCGCGAAACGATCAACTTTTTGCCGAAATTGACGATCTCAATGGCGGCCAGGAGGCGCTCGAAGAGCGTGCGCGTAATGAACTCAGCATGACCAGGCCGGGCGAAACTTTTTATCGTCTGGTGCCTGACGCGTCGAAGCGCGCACAGTCTGCGGGGCAAAACAATCGATAAATCAGCCCGGGAATTAACATGGCAACCACTCATTTGGATGTTTGCGCCGTGGTTCCGGCGGCCGGATTTGGCCGTCGAATGCAAACGGAATGTCCTAAGCAATATCTCTCAATCGGTAATCAAACCATTCTTGAACACTCGGTGCATGCGCTGCTGGCGCATCCCCGGGTGAAACGTGTCGTCATTGCCATAAGTCCTGGCGATAGCCGTTTTGCACAACTTCCTCTGGCGAATCATCCGCAAATCACCGTTGTAGATGGCGGTGATGAGCGTGCCGATTCCGTGCTGGCAGGTTTGAAAGCCGCTGGCGACGCGCAGTGGGTATTGGTGCATGACGCCGCTCGTCCTTGTCTGCATCAGGATGACCTCGCGCGATTGTTGGCGTTGAGCGAAACCAGCCGCACGGGAGGGATCCTAGCCGCACCAGTGCGCGATACGATGAAACGTGCCGAACCGGGCAAAAATGCCATTGCTCATACCGTTGATCGCAACGGCTTATGGCACGCGCTGACGCCGCAATTTTTCCCTCGTGAGCTGTTACATGACTGTCTGACGCGCGCTCTAAATGAAGGCGCGACTATTACCGACGAAGCCTCGGCGCTGGAATATTGCGGATTCCATCCTCAGTTGGTCGAAGGCCGTGCGGATAACATTAAAGTCACGCGCCCGGAAGATTTGGCACTGGCCGAGTTTTACCTCACCCGAACCATCCATCAGGAGAATACATAATGCGAATTGGACACGGTTTTGACGTACATGCCTTTGGCGGTGAAGGCCCAATTATCATTGGTGGCGTACGCATTCCTTACGAAAAAGGATTGCTGGCGCATTCTGATGGCGACGTGGCGCTCCATGCGTTGACCGATGCATTGCTTGGCGCGGCGGCGCTGGGGGATATCGGCAAGCTGTTCCCGGATACCGATCCGGCATTTAAAGGTGCCGACAGCCGCGAGCTGCTACGCGAAGCCTGGCGTCGTATTCAGGCGAAGGGTTATACCCTGGGCAACGTCGATGTCACTATCATCGCTCAGGCACCGAAGATGTTGCCGCACATTCCACAAATGCGCGTGTTTATTGCCGAAGATCTCGGCTGCCATATGGATGATGTTAACGTGAAAGCCACTACTACGGAAAAACTTGGATTTACCGGACGTGGGGAAGGGATTGCCTGTGAAGCGGTGGCGCTACTCATTAAGGCAACAAAATGATTGAGTTTGATAATCTCACTTACCTCCACGGTAAACCGCAAGGCACCGGGCTGCTGAAAGCCAATCCGGAAGACTTTGTGGTGGTGGAAGATTTGGGCTTTGAGCCTGATGGTGAAGGTGAGCATATTCTGGTTAGAATCCTCAAAAACGGCTGCAATACCCGTTTTGTGGCGGATGCACTGGCGAAATTCCTGAAAATTCATGCCCGTGAAGTCAGCTTCGCTGGGCAAAAAGACAAACATGCTGTTACGGAACAGTGGTTATGCGCTCGCGTGCCAGGCAAGGAAATGCCCGATCTGAGCGCCTTTCAACTGGAAGGCTGCCAGGTGCTGGAGTATGCGCGGCACAAGCGCAAGCTGCGTTTAGGCGCGCTGAAAGGTAACGCCTTTACCCTGGTTCTGCGCGAAGTGAGCAATCGCGATGACGTTGAACAACGTCTGATCGATATTTGCGTAAAAGGTGTACCGAACTACTTCGGTGCCCAACGTTTTGGGATTGGCGGTAGCAACTTGCAGGGGGCGCAGCGCTGGGCGCAAACCAATACTCCGGTGCGCGATCGCAATAAACGGAGTTTTTGGTTGTCGGCAGCCCGCAGTGCGTTGTTTAATCAGATTGTTGCTGAGCGCCTCAAAAAAGCAGACGTTAATCAAGTTGTTGACGGCGATGCGCTACAATTAGCCGGACGTGGTAGCTGGTTTGTCGCAACCACCGAAGAACTGGCGGAATTACAGCGTCGCGTCAACGATAAAGAGCTGATGATAACCGCCGCATTGCCGGGCAGTGGCGAATGGGGAACTCAGCGTGAAGCGCTGGCATTCGAACAAGCAGCTGTCGCCGCAGAAACTGAATTACAAGCTTTACTGGTGCGCGAAAAAGTTGAAGCCGCGCGCAGAGCGATGCTGCTGTATCCGCAACAATTAAGCTGGAATTGGTGGGATGACGTCACCGTAGAGATCCGTTTCTGGCTTCCGGCGGGTAGTTTTGCAACCAGCGTTGTCAGGGAACTTATCAACACAACAGGTGATTATGCGCATATTGCTGAGTAATGATGACGGGGTACATGCACCCGGTATACAAACGCTGGCGAAAGCCTTGCGTGAGTTTGCTGACGTTCAGGTGGTCGCCCCCGATCGTAACCGCAGCGGCGCTTCAAATTCTCTGACACTGGAATCCTCCCTGCGCACGTTTACCTTTGAAAATGGTGATATTGCTGTGCAAATGGGAACCCCGACCGATTGCGTCTATCTTGGCGTGAATGCTCTGATGCGTCCGCGCCCGGACATTGTTGTGTCCGGAATTAACGCCGGGCCGAATCTGGGGGATGATGTTATTTATTCCGGTACGGTAGCCGCCGCGATGGAAGGCCGTCATTTAGGTTTTCCGGCGCTTGCCGTCTCGCTTGACGGGCATAAACATTACGACACTGCCGCGGCGGTAACCTGTTCAATTTTGCGCGCACTGTGTAAAGAGCCGCTGCGCACCGGGCGTATTCTTAATATTAACGTTCCGGATTTACCCTTGGATCAAATCAAAGGTATTCGCGTGACGCGCTGCGGTACACGACATCCGGCAGATCAGGTGATCCCGCAGCAAGATCCGCGCGGCAATACGCTGTACTGGATTGGCCCGCCGGGCGGTAAATGTGATGCCGGTCCGGGGACCGATTTTGCTGCGGTAGATGAGGGCTATGTCTCCATCACGCCGCTGCATGTGGATTTAACTGCGCATAGCGCGCAAGATGTGGTTTCAGACTGGTTAAACAGCGTGGGAGTTGGCACGCAATGGTAAGCAGACGCGTACAAGCACTTCTGGATCAATTACGTGCGCAAGGTATTCAGGATGAGCAGGTGCTGAATGCACTTGCCGCCGTGCCGCGTGAAAAATTCGTTGATGAAGCGTTTGAACAAAAAGCCTGGGACAATATCGCCTTGCCGATAGGTCAGGGGCAGACAATTTCGCAGCCGTATATGGTGGCGCGAATGACCGAATTACTCGAGCTGACGCCGCAGTCGCGGGTGCTGGAAATTGGCACTGGTTCGGGATATCAAACGGCAATCCTGGCGCATCTTGTCCAGCATGTTTGCTCGGTCGAACGGATTAAAGGTTTGCAGTGGCAGGCGCGTCGCCGCCTGAAAAATCTTGATTTACATAATGTTTCAACCCGTCATGGCGATGGATGGCAAGGTTGGCAGGCACGCGCGCCGTTTGACGCTATCATTGTTACGGCGGCACCGCCGGAAATTCCAACTGCGCTAATGACGCAGCTGGACGAAGGCGGGATTCTCGTCTTACCCGTAGGGGAGGAGCACCAGTATTTGAAACGGGTGCGTCGTCGGGGAGGCGAATTTATTATCGATACCGTGGAGGCCGTGCGCTTTGTCCCTTTAGTGAAGGGTGAGCTGGCTTAAAACGTGAGGAAATACCTGGATTTTTCCTGGTTATTTTGCCGCAGGTCAGCGTATCGTGAACATCTTTTCCAGTGTTCAGTAGGGTGCCTTGCACGGTAATTATGTCACTGGTTATTAACCAATTTTTCCTGGGGGATAAATGAGCGCGGGAAGCCCAAAATTCACCGTTCGCCGCATTGCGGCTTTGTCACTGGTTTCGCTATGGCTGGCAGGCTGTTCTGACACTTCAAATCCACCGGCACCGGTCAGCTCCGTTAATGGCAATGCGCCTGCAAATACCAATTCTGGTATGTTGATTACGCCGCCGCCGAAAATGGGGACGACGTCTACAGCCCAGCAACCGCAAATTCAGCCGGTACAGCAGCCACAAATTCAGGCTACTCAACAACCGCAAATCCAGCCAGTGCAGCCAGTAGCTCAGCAGCCGGTACAGATGGAAAACGGACGCATCGTCTATAACCGTCAGTATGGGAACATTCCGAAAGGCAGTTATAGCGGCAGTACCTATACCGTGAAAAAAGGCGACACACTTTTCTATATCGCCTGGATTACTGGCAACGATTTCCGTGACCTTGCTCAGCGCAACAATATTCAGGCACCATACGCGCTGAACGTTGGTCAGACCTTGCAGGTGGGTAATGCTTCCGGTACGCCAATCACTGGCGGAAATGCCATTACCCAGGCCGACGCAGCAGAGCAAGGAGTTGTGATCAAGCCTGCACAAAATTCCACCGTTGCTGTTGCGTCGCAACCGACAATTACGTATTCTGAATCTTCGGGTGAACAGAGTGCTAACAAAATGTTGCCGAACAACAAGCCAGCTGCGACCACGGTCACAGCGCCTGTAACGGTACCAACAGCAAGCACAACCGAGCCAACTGTCAGCAGTACATCAACCAGTACGCCTATCTCCACCTGGCGCTGGCCGACTGAGGGCAAAGTGATCGAAACCTTTGGCGCTTCTGAGGGGGGCAACAAGGGGATTGATATCGCAGGCAGCAAAGGACAGGCAATTATCGCGACCGCAGATGGCCGCGTTGTTTATGCCGGTAACGCGCTGCGCGGCTACGGTAATCTGATTATCATCAAACATAATGATGATTACCTGAGTGCCTACGCCCATAACGACACAATGCTGGTCCGGGAACAACAAGAAGTGAAGGCGGGGCAAAAAATAGCAACCATGGGTAGCACCGGAACCAGTTCAACACGCTTGCATTTTGAAATTCGTTACAAGGGGAAATCCGTAAACCCGCTGCGTTATTTGCCGCAGCGATAAATCGGCGGAACCAGGCTTTTGCTTGAATGTTCCGTCAAGGGATCACGGGTAGGAGCCACCTTATGAGTCAGAATACGCTGAAAGTTCATGATTTAAATGAAGATGCGGAATTTGATGAGAACGGAGTTGAGGTTTTTGACGAAAAGGCCTTAGTAGAAGAGGAACCCAGTGATAACGATTTGGCCGAAGAGGAACTGTTATCGCAGGGAGCCACACAGCGTGTGTTGGACGCGACTCAGCTTTACCTTGGTGAGATTGGTTATTCACCACTGTTAACGGCCGAAGAAGAAGTTTATTTTGCGCGTCGCGCACTGCGTGGAGATGTCGCCTCTCGCCGCCGGATGATCGAGAGTAACTTGCGTCTGGTGGTAAAAATTGCCCGCCGTTATGGCAATCGTGGTCTGGCGTTGCTGGACCTTATCGAAGAGGGCAACCTGGGGCTGATCCGCGCGGTAGAGAAGTTTGACCCGGAACGTGGTTTCCGCTTCTCAACATACGCAACCTGGTGGATTCGCCAGACGATTGAACGGGCGATTATGAACCAAACCCGTACTATTCGTTTGCCGATTCACATCGTAAAGGAGCTGAACGTTTACCTGCGAACCGCACGTGAGTTGTCCCATAAGCTGGACCATGAACCAAGTGCGGAAGAGATCGCAGAGCAACTGGATAAGCCAGTTGATGACGTCAGCCGTATGCTTCGTCTTAACGAGCGCATTACCTCGGTAGACACCCCGCTGGGTGGTGATTCCGAAAAAGCGTTGCTGGACATCCTGGCCGATGAAAAAGAGAACGGTCCGGAAGATACCACGCAAGATGACGATATGAAGCAGAGCATCGTCAAATGGCTGTTCGAGCTGAACGCCAAACAGCGTGAAGTGCTGGCACGTCGATTCGGTTTGCTGGGGTACGAAGCGGCAACACTGGAAGATGTAGGTCGTGAAATTGGCCTCACCCGTGAACGTGTTCGCCAGATTCAGGTTGAAGGCCTGCGCCGTTTGCGCGAAATCCTGCAAACGCAGGGGCTGAATATCGAAGCGCTGTTCCGCGAGTAAGTAAGCATCTGTCAGAAAGGCCAGTCTCAAGCGAGGCTGGCCTTTTTTCTTTCGGTTGGTGAGTCGGTGTATTTGTAGTCTGGATAAGACGCGATAGCGTCGCATCCGGAAATTTGCCCCCTATGCGTTCATCATCTTGCGCACCAGCTGCATAAACAGCTCCTGCTCTTCTCCACTCAAACGCCCCAAAAATTCCTCATCCACGCTGTCACCAATGGGTATCGCCGCAGCAAGTATCTTTTCGCCTTCGGCAGTCAACCAGACAAAGCGTCGCCGCTTATCAGCGGGGTCATGTTCACGTCTGACTAAGCCACGATTTTCCATTCTTGCCAACATTTCTGCTAACGTTGCTTTGGTGCTGACAGCTGCTTCTATCAGTGCCACCTGTTCGATACCAGGTTTATCAGCAATGGCGCGCATCACCGCGTACTGTGGTTTGGTCAGGTCAGGTAACTCGTGCTGCCAGCGAGCCGTGTGCTGCTGAAAAAGCTGTCGTAACTGATGGAACGCTTTATTTCGTAACGCCATGTAAACTCCGGGCTAATTCTCTGTCGCTATCATAGCGGTTTTTTAGTGACGAAGAAGATGTTGTTACTTTTCAATCCTTGCCGCTGTGGAAATGAAGGAGTATGTTAATAATAACGTTCGTATACGAACAATTAAGAGGATAAGCAATGAAACTGATCGTCGGGATGACAGGGGCTACCGGTGCGCCTCTTGGTGTGGCATTACTGCAAGCGCTGCGGGAGATGCCGAATGTCGAGACTCATCTGGTGATGTCGAAGTGGGCGAAAACCACCATTGAACTGGAAACGCCTTACAGCGCTCGCGATGTTGCTGCCCTCGCAGACTTCAGCCATAACCCGGCGGATCAGGCGGCGATCATCTCATCCGGTTCTTTTCGTACCGACGGCATGATCGTTATTCCGTGCAGTATGAAAACGCTCGCCGGTATCCGCGCTGGTTACGCCGATGGCCTGGTAGGGCGCGCGGCGGACGTCGTGCTCAAAGAAGGCCGCAAACTGGTGCTGGTGCCGCGTGAAATGCCGCTTAGCACCATCCATCTCGAAAATATGCTCGCACTTTCACGCATGGGCGTGGCGATGGTGCCGCCGATGCCTGCCTTTTATAACCATCCCGAAACGGTAGATGACATTGTCCACCATGTGGTAGCCCGCGTGCTGGATCAATTTGGCCTCGAACATCCCCACGCCAGGCGCTGGCAAGGATTGCCGCAGGCCCGGAATTTTTCTCAGGAGAATGAATAATGGCATTTGATGATTTACGCAGCTTTTTACAGGCGCTTGATGACCACGGCCAGTTACTGAAAATCAGCGAAGAAGTGAACGCCGAGCCGGATCTGGCAGCAGCAGCTAACGCCACCGGGCGTATCGGCGACGGCGCGCCCGCGCTGTGGTTTGATAATATTCGCGGCTTTACCGATGCCCGCGTGGCGATGAACACCATCGGTTCCTGGCAGAACCACGCGATTTCCCTCGGCCTGCCGCCAAATGCCCCGGTTAAAAAGCAGATTGATGAGTTTATTCGCCGCTGGGATAACTTCCCGATTGCCCCGGAGCGCCGCGCCAATCCAGCCTGGGCGCAGAACACCGTTGATGGCGACGAGATCAACCTGTTCGATATCCTGCCGCTGTTTCGTTTAAACGATGGCGATGGCGGTTTCTATCTCGACAAAGCGTGCGTGGTTTCCCGCGATCCGCTCGACCCGGATAACTTCGGCAAGCAGAACGTCGGCATCTACCGCATGGAAGTGAAGGGCAAGCGTAAGCTCGGCCTGCAACCGGTGCCGATGCACGATATCGCCCTGCATCTGCATAAAGCAGAAGAGCGCGGTGAAGATCTGCCGATTGCGATCACGCTCGGTAACGATCCGATCATCACGCTGATGGGGGCCACGCCGCTGAAATATGATCAGTCCGAGTACGAAATGGCAGGCGCGCTGCGTGAAAGCCCGTACCCGATCGCCACCGCCCCGTTGACCGGTTTTGATGTGCCGTGGGGTTCAGAAGTGATCCTCGAAGGGGTCATCGAAAGCCGTAAACGCGAAATCGAAGGGCCGTTCGGTGAGTTTACCGGGCACTACTCCGGCGGGCGTAACATGACCGTGGTGCGCATCGATAAAGTCTCTTACCGCACCAGGCCGATTTTCGAATCGCTGTACCTCGGTATGCCGTGGACCGAAATCGACTACCTGATGGGGCCAGCCACCTGCGTGCCGCTGTATCAGCAGCTGAAAGCCGAGTTCCCTGAAGTGCAGGCGGTAAACGCCATGTACACCCATGGCCTGCTGGCGATTATCTCCACCAAAAAACGCTACGGCGGCTTTGCCCGCGCGGTGGGCCTGCGCGCAATGACCACGCCGCATGGTCTGGGCTACGTGAAGATGGTGATTATGGTCGATGAAGACGTTGACCCGTTCAACCTGCCGCAGGTGATGTGGGCGCTCTCCTCGAAAGTGAACCCGGCAGGGGATTTGGTGCAGTTGCCGAATATGTCCGTGCTGGAACTCGATCCAGGCTCAAGCCCTGCGGGGATCACCGACAAGCTGATTATCGACGCCACTACGCCTGTCGCCCCGGACAACCGTGGTCACTACAGCCAACCGGTGGTGGATTTACCGGAAACCAAAGCCTGGGCTGAAAAACTGACCGCTATGCTGGCTGCACGTAAATAAGGAGAAGAAGATGATTTGTCCACGTTGTGCCGATGAACAGATTGAAGTGATGGCGAAATCGCCGGTGAAAGATGTCTGGACGGTATATCAGTGCCAGCATTGCCTTTATACCTGGCGCGATACCGAACCGCTGCGCCGTACCAGCCGCGAACATTATCCCGAAGCGTTCCGCATGACGCAGAAAGATATTGATGACGCGCCAATGGTGCCGAGCATCCCGCCGCTGCTGGTGGAAGGTAAGCGTTAAATAAAAGGTCCGATGCCCATCGGACCTTTTTATTAAGGTCAAATTACCGCCCATACGCACCAGGTAATTAAGAATCCGGTAAAACCGAGAATGGTCGTTAACACTGTCCAGGTTTTCAGACCGTCTGCTACCGACAACCCCAGATATTTGGTCACAATCCAGAACCCTGAGTCATTAATATGTGACGCGCCAAGCCCACCAAAGCAGGCTGCCAGCGTCACCAATACGCACTGAATCGGATTCAATCCCATCACCGCTTCTGAGAGTAACCCGCCGGTTGTCAGGATTGCTACGGTTGCTGACCCCTGCGATGCACGCAGCGCCAGTGAAATAATAAATGCGGCTGGTAACAGAGGCAGGTCAATCATTTGTAGCATGTTGGCAAGGGCTTTGCCGACGCCCGATTCCACCAGCACTTTGCCAAATACCCCTCCAGCACCAGTAACCAAAATCACTACCGCCGCAGTGGGAAGGGCTGAGCCCATAATGTCACTGGTGTGTTGTAAGCTCCAGCCGCGACGTAAAGCCAATAACCAGAATGCCAGCACCAGCGCAATCATTAGAGCTACCATTGGTGAGCCGATCAGCTGTAGCGTACCAAGCAGGGGATGCGAAGGCGGCATCAGTGTTGCGGAAACCGTACCCGCCATGATAATCGCGATAGGAATAACAATTAGCGAGGTGACCAGCGCGACGCCCGGTGGATTTATTTTATCGCTTAATTTTGTCGCGCCTTCCTCACTGGCCGGAGCCAGTTGCATCTGTTCCAGTACTTCCACCGACATCGCATATTGGTGCTTATTGATTATTTTCGCTGCAAAGTAGCCAACAATCCCTACGGGAATAGAAATCGCAATACCGATGATGGTTAGCCAGCCGATGTCTGCGTGGAGTAACTCCGCTGCGGCGACAGGGCCTGGATGCGGCGGTACCGCCACATGTACAGTTAGCATGATCCCAGCGACAGGCAGGCCAAATTTGAGTGGCGATATTTTGGCAACCTTGGCAAAACCGTAAATGATTGGCGCAAGAATAATAAAGCCGACATCAAAGAAGACGGGAATACCGAGGAAGAACGCTGCCAGAGTCAGCGCAGCGATAGTTCGTTTGTCACCTAACTTGCGACTGAAATAATTAGCCAGTGACTCTGCACCACCAGAGTGTTCGATCATACGCCCCAGCATAGCGCCCAGACCAATAATAATAGTGACGGAACCAAGCACACCGCCCATCCCGGCGATCATCACTTTACCCACTTCGCCCGCCGGTATACCCGCCGCAAGTGCGACTAACAGGCTGACGAGGAGCAGAGCAACGAATGGTTGTACCTTTGCCTTGATGACCAGCAGCAACAGCATGATTACGCCAGCTAACGCAATGCATAACAATGTAATTGTGGACATGGGAAACCCTGTCTGAAAGTTATAGTTAACCTACCCCATCCGTAGATGGGGGGATGTATGGGTACGTTGTAATTAGGGATTTAACGAATTAGCGCCAGGCGTCAAACCAGCCAAGCCCTTCTTCGGTGAGGCCACGAGGTTTATATTCACAACCGATCCAGCCCTGATATCCCACCTCATCGAACAGGCGGAACAGCCACGGATAGTTGATTTCTCCATCGTCCGGTTCATGTCGATCAGGTAGTCCGGCAATTTGTACGTGCGCATATTTCCCAGCGTAGTCGCGGATTAAATGCGTCAGGTTGCCATCTACTTTTTGCGCATGAAAAGTATCTAGTTGAATAAACACGTTATCTCGCGCAACCTCTTCAACAATAGCCAGTGCCTGATACTGGCTGGAGAAGAGATAATGAGGCTTAACGTCGGGGCTGAGTGCTTCAACTAATATTCGCTTGCCGTGTAGCGCAAAGCGGTCGGCAGCGTAGCGGAGATTATCGATAAATACTGCCCGGTACCGTTCAGCGTCTTCGCCAGCGGGCACGACGCCTGCCATCACATGGACTTGTTCACAATTGAGCGCCAATGCATATTCCAGTGCCAGGTCGATGTCTGCGTGTGCTTCGTGCTCACGTCCGGGAAGGGCGGATAATCCCCATTCCCCCGCATTAATATCTCCGGGAGCGGTATTGAACAGCGCCAGTGTCAGATGGTTTTGCTCCAGTTGCTTTTGGATTTGCAGGGTGGAGTAGTCATAGGGAAACAGAAATTCCACAGCATCGAACCCGGCTTTTCGCGCTGCGGCGAAGCGTTCAATAAAAGGCACTTCGGTGAACATCATGGATAAATTAGCTGCAAAACGAGGCATTGCATTAACTCCTTAATTCCGCAATTTCACCTGCGGTCAGATAACGGATCGGGCGGTCACCGAGAATAAAAATCAGCTTTGCCGTTTCCTCCAGCTCTTCCATATTGTTGGCGGCTTCTTGCAGGCTTTCACCGCAAACCACTGGGCCATGATTTGCCAGTAAAAAAGCCTGATTGTCTGCTGCCAGTTCCGCCAGATCCTGTGCGATGCGTTTATCGCCCGGTCGGTAATAAGGCACCAGCGGGACATTTCCCATCCGCATCACCACGTATGGTGTGAACGGACGAATAACGTTGCTGCTGTCCAGCCCTTGCAGGCAGGAAAGCGCCGTCGACCATGTGCTGTGCAAATGCACCACCGCTTTACAGCGCGGATTGTTGCGATACAGCGCCAGATGAAAGAGCACCTCTTTCGAGGGTTTGTCACCACTTAACCATTCGCCATCCGCGGCGACTTTGGAAAGCCGCTGCGGATCGAGATTGCCCAGGCATGAACCTGTCGGTGTCGCCAGTAAATTCCCGTCAGGTAAAAGCAGCGACAGATTGCCAGCCGAACCGGTTGCATAGCCGCGCTGAAAGAATGAACTGGCAATCCGCGTCATCTCCTCTCGCAAAGACTGCTCTACTTTTGCGAAATCGCTCATGATAAAAACTCTCTTTGGGCTCGTGAAAAAAAGGCTTCATCACCGAAGTTGCCAGATTTAAGGGCGAGTGAGACAGGCTTATCCAGTGCGTTTACCCACGGCACGCCGGGGGAAATGGTTGGGCCAATATGAAACCCTTTTATGCCCAGGCTCTGTGTGACTACGCCGGAGGTCTCACCGCCTGCGACAATAAAGCGTGTCACGCCTTCCGCTGCTAACCGCGCCGCTAGTTGAGAAAATAGAGTTTCTACTGCCTGACTGGCTTTTTGTGCACCGTATTGCTGTTGAATTGCTGCCAATGCGTCAGTGCTGGCGGTGGCAAAAACCAGTGGAGCAAGTACACTTTCCTGGCCCAGAACCCACTCTGCCAGTTCGTGTGCATAAGCGGCCAGAGTTTCGGTTGAGAGGCAGCGTGCCACATCAACTTCACGGGCTGGTGCAATTTGACGGTAATGTGCCACCTGGCGGTTGGTCATTTGAGAGCATGAACCGGAGAGCACTACGCCGCGCCCAGCGAGCGGATGCCCTGCTTCGCGAGCCTGGTTACCGTTTTCTTGCGCCCACTGCCGGGCCAGGCCAATCGCCAGACCAGAACCGCCCGTTACCAGTGGGGCATCGCGCAAGGCTTCTCCCTGAATTTCCAGATGGTGTTCGGTCAGCGCATCAAGCACCGCGTAGCGGTAGCCCTCTTGCTGTAAGCGAGCCAGCTCTTGACGAACGGCATCCACACCTTGTTCGAAAACATGTGCCGAAACGACGCCGCAGCGCCCTGTGGATTGCGCTTCAACCAGACGGGGAAGATAGCTGTCGGTCATGGGATTTACCGGGTGATGGCGCATCCCGGATTCGGCCAGCAGTTGATTCATTACGAACAAATACCCCTGATAAACCGTACGTCCGTTGACCGGCAGGGCCGGAGAGAAGACCGTAAACGGCGTGTCGAGAGCATCCATTAATGCATCGGTAACCGGGCCGATATTACCTTTCGCCGTACTGTCGAAAGTAGAGCAGTATTTGAAATAGATCTGTTTGCAACCTTGCTGTTGCAACCAGCTCAGAGCCGCCAGCGATTGCTGTGTGGCTTCAACCACCGGACAGGAGCGCGTTTTCAGGCTGATCACCAGTGCGTCGATTGCTTCCGGCATTTTACCTGTTGGAACACCGTTAATTTGTACCGTTGGTAGACCGTTTTCCACCAGAAAACTGGCGATATCCGTCGCGCCGGTAAAATCATCGGCGATAACGCCAATCTTGATCATGATTTCGCTCCCGGTAGAGTGATGCCAGAGAAAATCTTGATAACTGCGCTATCGTCTTCTTTCCCGTAACCTGCGTTACTGGCGCTGGTGAACATATTCAATGCTGTTGAGGCCAATGGCAGCGGGAAGTGCAGGGCTTTGGCTGTATCGGCAACCAGACCAAGATCCTTAACAAAAATATCGACGGCTGAATGCGGGGTGTAATCGCCATCCACCACATGACGCATCCGGTTTTCGAACATCCAGGAATTTCCGGCGGCATTGGTCACGACGTCATACATCACATCCAGCGGGATCCCCGCACGGGCTGCAAGTGCCATCGCTTCGGCTCCGGCAGCAATATGTACGCCCGCTAACAACTGGTGAATAATTTTTACGGTCGAACCTAGTCCCGGTTCTGCACCTATGCGATAAACTTTTCCGGCAACGGCTTCCAGCACGGGTGCCAGTCGTTCAAAGGCAATATCGCTACCGGAGGCCATGACAGTCATTTCACCGTTAGCGGCTTTTACTGCACCACCAGAAACTGGCGCATCCAGCATTTCCAGATCGAATCCAGCCAGAGCGGTAGCAATTTCTTGCGCATCAGCACTAGCGATAGTGGAAGAAACCATTACTGCCGTACCGGGTTTCAGATGTTGTGCAACGCCTGTTTCACCAAACAGCACCTGTTTAACCTGGGCCGCATTGACCACCAGCACCAGCAGAGCGTCCAGTTTTTCGGCAAACGTCGCGGCGTTATCAGAAACCCCGCAAGCACCTGCCTCTTTCAACGTAGCGCAGGCATTGCTGTTCAGGTCTGCGCCCCAGGTAGAAAGACCTGCGCGGACACATGACAGTGCTGCTCCCATTCCCATTGACCCTAAGCCAACGATACCGACATGAAACTCAGATCCCGTTTTCATCTGCTCTCCTTGTTAATTTAAGTGATATTTTGTTTGATATTGTGAATATAAGCGCTGGAAGATAACGATATGGTGAGCTGATTCACATAAATTAACATTGTGTGTTATTTTATGTGAACTAAGCGTTAGTTGCGCCGCGCACGTTTCGCAGGCAAATAGCGTAGAATGTCAGCAGGACAAAGGAAGGAGCAAAAGTTGATACCCGTAGAGCGTCGCCAAATCATCCTTGAGATGGTAGCTGAAAAAGGCATTGTCAGTATTGCTGAACTAACGGACAGAATGAATGTGTCACATATGACCATTCGTCGGGATTTACAAAAACTGGAGCAGCAGGGAGCCGTTGTGCTGGTGTCCGGAGGCGTCCAGTCTCCGGGACGCGTGGCGCATGAACCTTCTCATCAGGTAAAAACTGCGCTGGCAATGACGCAAAAAGCGGCTATTGGCAAGCTGGCGGCAAGTCTTGTTCAGCCGGGAAGTTGTATCTATCTGGATGCGGGAACGACCACGTTAGCGATAGCACAGCATCTGATTCACATGGAGTCACTGACTGTGGTCACAAACGATTTCGTTATTGCGAACTACTTGCTCGACAACAGTAATTGCACAATTATTCACACTGGCGGTGCAGTGTGTCGGGAAAACCGTTCCTGTGTCGGGGAAGCCGCTGCGACCATGCTGCGCAGCCTGATGATTGATCAGGCTTTTATTTCTGCATCGTCATGGAGTGTGCGGGGGATTTCTACGCCAGCGGAAGATAAAGTCACGGTGAAACGGGCGATTGCCAGTGCCAGCCGCCAGCGAGTTTTGGTCTGTGATGCGACGAAATATGGTCAGGTGGCGACATGGCTGGCGTTACCATTAAGCGAGTTTGATCAGATTATTACAGACGACGGTTTGCCGGAGAGTGCCAGTCGCGCGCTGGCGAAGCAGGATCTCTCTTTGCTGGTAGCGAAAAATGAATAATGGCCTGCAATAACATCTGGTTACTCATGCTTCACAGAAGAAGCATGAGACTACCTTATTTTATAAAATGACAGCCGCCCACTTTTCGGCGATCCGGTATCAATATAAATCTGGTTAGCGAACGTCTGAATGTTATCAAACATCATATGTCCAAATATAAAATAATCAGCGCCGTTTATTTGTTGTAACTCGCCATTAAGCGATTTCTGCACACGATCAACAGGCCAGAGTAATTCGCTCTCCGCTATTTCTTTACCAAAGAGATATTCACTCCCCGGATAATCTGCATGTGCGATGACATATTTTATGTTGTCGTTAGTGATTTCAATAATATGTGGAAGGTGATGGAATTTCAGCAACAGATCTGTAGCTTCTTTTTGCTCTGAATCATTTAAATCGAAAAACCAGTCACCACCGCTGGCAAGCCACATATTGCCATCGCCGGTCGCGAACGCATCCAGCGCCATTGCTTCGTGGTTGCCTTTAACGGAGATAAACCAGGGCTGGTTTAGCAGGCGCAGGACGTCAAGACTCTCCGGCCCACGATCAATATTATCGCCGACAGAAATAAGTAAGTCGGTTTCGGGGAAAAAAGAGAGTTGATGTAAGCGGGATTGTAATAACTGATATTCACCATGAATATCACCAACGACCCATATATGGCGATAGTGATGGGCATTGATTTTTTGATAGCGTGTAGATGGCATGGTTTTACCCTGTAAAATAAGCTTTCCTATTATACAGGGTATTTTTATTTGATTCGTCAGTTGTCGTTAATATTCCCGATAGCAAAAGACTATCGGGAATTTTTATTACACCAGACTCTTCAAGCGATAAATCCACTCCAGCGCCTGACGCGGAGTCAGTGAATCCGGGTCCAGGTTTTCCAGTGCCTCGACCGCAGGCGAAGTTTCTTCTGGTACGGACAGCAAAGACATTTGCGTACCATCCACTTGCGTAGCGGCGGCGTTCGGCGAAATGCTTTCCAGCTCACGCAGCTTTTGCCGTGCGCGCTTAATAACCTCTTTTGGCACGCCGGCCAGAGCTGCAACCGCCAGGCCGTAGCTTTTGCTCGCCGCGCCATCCTGCACGCTGTGCATAAAGGCAATGGTGTCGCCGTGCTCCAGTGCATCGAGATGCACGTTGGCGACGCCTTCCATTTTCTCCGGTAACTGTGTCAGCTCGAAATAGTGGGTGGCAAACAGCGTCAATGCCTTAATCTTATTCGCCAGATTTTCCGCGCACGCCCACGCCAGCGACAGACCATCGTAAGTGGACGTTCCACGCCCGATCTCATCCATCAATACCAGACTATATTCGGTGGCATTATGTAAAATATTGGCGGTTTCGGTCATCTCCACCATAAAGGTCGAACGCCCGGAAGCCAGGTCATCTGCCGCGCCTACGCGGGTAAAGATACGGTCAATCGGGCCAATCTCGACTTTTTGCGCCGGTACGTAGCTGCCGATATAGGCCATTAGCGCAATCAACGCGGTCTGGCGCATATAGGTACTTTTACCGCCCATGTTCGGACCGGTGATGATCAACATGCGACGCTGCGGCGACAGATTCAGCGGGTTGGCGATAAACGGCTCATTCAGCACCTGTTCAACCACCGGATGGCGGCCTTCGGTAATGCGAATGCCCGGTTTATCAATAAAGGTCGGGCAGGTGTAGTTCAGGGTATAGGCCCGTTCCGCCAGGTTCACCAGCACGTCGAGTTCCGCCAGCGCGCTCGCGCTCTGTTGCAACGCTTCCAGATGCGGCAACAGCAGGTCGAACAGTTCTTCATAAAGCTGTTTTTCCAGAGCCAGTGCTTTGCCTTTTGAGGTGAGAACTTTATCTTCGTACTCTTTTAGCTCTGGAATGATGTAGCGCTCGGCGTTTTTCAGCGTCTGGCGACGCATGTAGTTGATGGGTGCCAGATGGCTTTGCCCACGGCTGATTTGAATGTAGTAGCCGTGCACCGCATTAAAGCCAACTTTTAGCGTGTCCAGGCCGGTACGTTCACGCTCGCGGACTTCCAGACGCTCCAGATAATCGGTCGCGCCGTCAGCCAGCGCGCGCCACTCATCCAGCTCTTCGTTATAGCCCGATGCGATAACACCACCGTCGCGTACCAGCACTGGCGGTGTGTCGATGATTGCTCGCTCCAGCAGATCGCGCAGCTCGGCAAACTCGCCCATCTTCTCACGTAGCGCCTGTACCGGTGCACTATCGACAGTTTCTAACTGTGCACGCAGCTCCGGCAGTTGCTGGAAAGCGTGGCGCATACGGGCCAGATCGCGTGGGCGAGCAGTTCGTAAAGCCAGACGTGCCAGAATACGTTCCAGGTCGCCGACCTGACGCAGTACCGGCTGCAACTCGGCGGTGAAATCCTGCAATGCGCCGATAGTTTGCTGGCGCTCAAGCAACACGCGGGTATCGCGCACTGGCATATGCAGCCAGCGTTTCAGCATACGGCTGCCCATCGGCGTGACGGTGCAGTCGAGCACAGAAGCCAGCGTATTTTCCGCACCACCCGCCAGGTTCTGGGTGATTTCCAGATTACGACGCGTCGCGGCATCCATAATGATGCTGTCCTGCTCACGTTCCATGGTGATGGAACGAATATGCGGCAGAGTCGTACGTTGGGTATCTTTCGCATACTGCAACAGACAACCGGCAGCACAAAGTCCGCGCGGCGCGTTCTCGACGCCAAAACCGACCAGATCGCGAGTGCCAAATTGCAGATTCAACTGCTGGCGCGCGGTGTCGATTTCAAACTCCCACAGCGGGCGACGGCGCAGGCCGCGACGGCCTTCAATCAGCGACATCTCGGCGAAATCTTCTGCATACAGCAGTTCCGCCGGATTAGTGCGTTGCAGCTCTGCCGCCATCGTTTCGCGGTCGGCCGGTTCGCTCAGGCGAAAACGCCCGGAGCTGATATCCAGCGTCGCGTAGCCGAAACCTTTGCTGTCCTGCCAGATAGCCGCCAGCAGGTTGTCCTGACGCTCCTGTAACAGGGCTTCATCGCTGATGGTGCCTGGCGTAACGATACGCACAACTTTGCGCTCAACCGGACCTTTGCTGGTCGCCGGATCGCCAATTTGTTCGCAGATGGCAACGGACTCTCCCTGATTCACCAGTTTGGCGAGATAGTTTTCCACCGCATGGTAGGGAATCCCCGCCATCGGGATCGGCTCTCCCGCCGAAGCACCGCGTTTGGTCAGTGAAATATCCAGCAGTTGCGACGCGCGTTTTGCGTCGTCATAAAACAGTTCATAAAAATCACCCATCCGGTAAAACAGCAGGATCTCGGGATGCTGGGCTTTCAGCCTGAGATACTGCTGCATCATGGGCGTATGGGCGTCGAAATTTTCTATTGCACTCATGGGGTTATGTCCGGTTCCCTGATATTAAATGGGGTGTGATGGTTTTTATTTTCGTTGTAATCACATAAGGCGCACATGATACCGGAGTTAATCATTTCAGGGGAAGAAGCGAACGGTGAGTTCTTGATGCTGGTTCCGGGAAAGATGCTGTTTTGCAGCTTTTGCGTGATGCTTATGAAGCAAGTACGCAAAATTGCGTCGGTTGGCGAACCTTTCTTCTTTAGAGTCATAGTGCCCTTTAAGATTAAGATGTAATATAAATACATCTTAATGAGGTGGAGGCAGCATGTCCGGCAAGCGTATCTCTCGTGAAAAACTGACGATTAAAAAAATGATCGATCTTTATCAAGCGAAATGCCCGCAGGCGTCAGCGGAGCCGGAGCATTACGAGGCGTTGTTTGTTTACGCGCAAAAGCGGCTGGATAAATGTGTGTTCGGCGAAGAGAAACCAGCCTGTAAGCAGTGTCCGGTGCACTGTTACCAGCCAGCAAAGCGTGAAGAGATGAAACAGATTATGCGTTGGGCCGGGCCGCGAATGCTGTGGCGTCATCCGATCTTAACCGTGCGTCATCTCATCGATGACAAGCGTCCGGTGCCAGAACTGCCGGAAAAATATCGTCCGAAAAAAACTCGTGAATAGTATGCCGGACAGGCAGATCTGTCCGGCAATTTGCAGTTAAATCAATGCCGATTTATCAATTCCAAGCCGCTTCATCCGTGACAGCAGGGTCGTGCGTTTCAGCCCCAGACGTTGCGCAGCGCCTTTAGGCCCGGCAACCACGCCGTTGGTTTCTTTCAGCACGCGCACAATCAACTGATATTCATCTTCGCCCTCCTGGGCGACAACCGTTGCGGCAGGCGGCGTTTCAGGCTCCGGTAAAGCAATATCTGGCAATGACAGCTGCAGCACGTTGCCGCGTGTTAGCAATACTGCGCGCTCAATGACGTTTTCCAGTTCGCGTACGTTACCCGGCCACTCCATGTTGCTCAAGGTGCGCAGCGTCTCGGCAGGAATGCTGTCGATATTGCGCCCCAGACGACGGGCAATTTTGAAGGTAAAGGCTTTCGCCAGCAGCGGAATATCTTCCGGACGCTCGCGTAGTGGCGGCAGGTGAATCGGGAATACGTTCAGGCGGTAATAGAGATCGCTACGGAACTCACGGTCGGCGACCATTTTTTTCAGATCGCGGTTAGTCGCGGCAATTAAACGTACGTCCGTCTGAATGATTTTGTTGCTGCCGAGACGTTCAAACTCCTGTTCCTGCAATACACGCAGCAACTTCGGCTGTAACTCCAGTGGCATATCGCCCACTTCGTCGAGGAACAGAGAGCTTTTATCCGCCAGTTCAAAACGACCAATGCGCTGGGCGCTGGCACCGGTAAAAGCCCCACGCTCATGACCAAACAGATCGCTTTCCAGCAATCCGGCAGGCATCGCCGCGCAGTTCATTTTGACCATGCGGCGATTATTACGCCCACTGAGATTATGGATCGCGCGGGCAATCAGCTCTTTACCCGTGCCAGTTTCACCGAGGATCAGCACGGTACTGTCACTTTGCGCCACCATTTCAACTTGTTTAAGCACGCTGTACATGGCTTCGCTGCGGCCAATAATCTCGCCAAATTCACTATCAACATTGTTGAGCTGCTCGGTCAGGGCGAGGTTTTCATCAACCAGCCGTTCTTTCAGACGATGGATTTCCTGATAGGCGAGGGCGTTATCGACAGCGATTGCCACACGTTCGGCAATCTGGCGCAGCAAATTCAGATTGGTAGTGGTAAACACTTTCTCTTCGCATTGCGCCAGTTTCAGCACGCCCAGCATGGTGTCGCCAGACATCAGCGGTAACAGGCACAAGGTTTGAATCTGGTTGCCCCAGGTGTCGAACAACATGCGTTCATAGGGGGCTAAATCGTCCCGCTCGTGGAGATTGATCAGCAGCATCTCTTTACTTTTGAACACGCGTTCGGTGAGGGTTCCGGCTTCATCGACTTCGCTCTGTTCGTGGGCGGGATGTTGTTTATCAAGATAGTGAGTGGAGTAGATGTTGAGTTTGTTTTTACGGTGGCTGCGTAAGACGATACTGATATCGTCAATGTCGAAATAGTAATGGATTTCTTTGGCGACTTCGCTGACCAGTTCGTCCATATCCAGGCGGGAAAGCACCGCGTTGGTGATGGCGACCAGGATGCGGAAGTTATCGCGTTCCCGGCATAACAACTCATAGTCGACATTGTTAACGACGCGGCTCTGGATTTGTTCGGTGACGACAGAAACGATCTGCGTAAATGTTTGCAGACGATTGAACTCTTTTTCGCTCCAGGGGCGATCGTCATAACGAATAAATTCACAGCCACCAAAAATATGCCCTTCCGCCGCCAGTGGCATCAGGCAATAGTGACCAAATTTTGGGTATAGCCCACCTGCGGCCAGCTGCGGCCAGGTTTCACAAAATTCTTCGTAACTGCAATGCAGCGTATCAGGGCGCGACAAAATGCTGCGTACCGGACCGTGTGCCAGAACAGTTTCGTCTTCATATTTAATGGGGGTGTCTTTTTCACGCGACGCGTAATAAGACGCACGTTGAGTCTGCGCTTGCCACAACACAATAGCCGCGTTGTCGGCGAGCGCAGAACGCTTTACCAGTTGCGAAAGAGCCTCACACAGCGAGGCCAGATCGGGCTGCTGCAATAGTGTCCGAGTGATGTCGAACAACCCTTGCTGTCCGAGATCACTCATCGGTGTATATGACATTTTGTTCTTCCAGGAAAGCACCGCAAAGCGGTGCAAAAGGTCATTGACTAACTATAGGAGATTTAGAATTTTATTAGCATATACGCGGAAGCGGTTCGGCGTGTGGTAAATCGAGGGTTCGTTTCACGCCATACAGACCGGCAAGACGAACACCTTTACGTTCCACCACTTCACCAATCAGCGCCGCGTCTTTCCCCAGTGGATGGGAATGTAACGCTGCCAGCACTTGCTCTGCCGCGTTGCGTTCAACGGCGATCACCAGTTTGCCTTCGTTGGCAAAGTTAAGGGCGTCCAGTCCCAGTAGTTCACAAACGCCGCGCACAGCAGGTTTAACCGGCAGTGCCGCTTCTGAAATTTCAATACCACAACCGCAGGCTGCCGCGAACTCATGAACTACCGCGTTCACACCACCACGGGTGGCATCACGCAGCGCTTTCACGCCGGGAATGTCACGCAGCGTCTGAATAAGCGGCGTCAGTACCGCGCAGTCGCTGACCAGTTCGCCATCCAGCCCCAGCTGCTCACGCAGGTTAAGGATAGTCGCCCCGTGGTCCCCGAGCGTGCCGCTAACCAGTAATACATCGCCTGCGGTTAGCGTCTGTGCGCCCCAGTGAATATTCGCCGGAATTGCGCCCATGCCAGCGGTGTTGATAAACAGTTTATCTGCCGCGCCGCGCTGCACCACTTTAGTATCGCCAGTGACGATGGCAATGCCTGCCGCGCGCGCGGTTTCTGCCATGCTGGTCACTACGGCTTTCAGTGTCTCCATCGGCAATCCTTCTTCGAGGATAAAGCCACAGGAGAGATAGCGCGGAATAGCGCCACTGACCGCAACGTCATTGGCTGTGCCGCAAATCGCCAGCTTGCCGATATTACCGCCAGGAAAGAACAGCGGGTCAATGACGTAACTGTCGGTGGAGAACGCCAGACGGTCGCCTTCCGCTACCAGCTGCGCCAGCTCAAGACGTGCCTGATCTTCCTGTTCTGCCAGCCACGGGTTGGCAAAGGCTTCCATAAACAGGCTGTTGATTAATTGCTGCATCGCCTGGCCGCCGCTGCCGTGGGCGAGTTGGATATTATTCACGCTTCACTCTCCTGCTGACGATACTGATACCACGCGGCGCACGCTCCTTCGGAGGAGACCATCAGTGCACCAAATGCGGTTTGAGGATTACAGGTGTTACCAAACAGCGGGCATTGATGCGGCTTACATTTGCCCGTTAATACTTCACCACAACGTGCGCGCGGGTCATCGCAGACCTGCTGCGGTGCCGGGCGGAAATGCGCTTCGGCATCGAATCGTTGATAATCTGGCGTCAGGTGTACACCAGAAGATTCAATCACGCCTAAGCCGCGCCATTCGCTGTCGCCGTTGACACAGAACACATCGGCAATCGCCTGTTGCGCCAGCAGGTTACCGGCATCCGGTACCACCCGACGATACTGATTCTCTACCTTGCTGTGGGCCGCTATTTTCTGCTCCACCAGCATGACCACGCCTTGCAGTAGATCAAGCGGTTCGAAACCAGCCACCACCAGCGGACGATGAAAATCGCTGGCGATAAAATTATAGGCATCAGTGCCGATAACCATACTAACGTGGCCCGGCGCGAGGAACGCGTCGATACCGTTATCCGGCTGTTCCAGCAAACTGCGAAGCGTCGGGATAAGCGTAATATGCTGGCAGAAGAAGTAAAAATTCTGCACATCACGCGCTTTCGCCTGTTGCAGAGTGATGGCGGTGGTCGGCATGGTGGTTTCAAAACCTAAGCCGAAGAACACCACTTTGCGGGTTGGATTCTCCTGCGCCAGTTTCAACGCATCCATCGGCGAGTAAACGATGCGCACATCGGCACCGCGTGCTTTTGCCTGCAACAGCGAACCCTGTTTCCCTGGTACGCGCATGGCGTCGCCAAAGGTACAGAAGATGACTTCCGGATGGCTGGCAATCTCCACGCAGGTGTCGATTCTACCCATCGGCAGTACGCACACCGGGCACCCCGGACCGTGGATAAACTCAACGTTTTCCGGCAGTAACTGGTCGAGGCCGAATTTAAAGATAGCGTGGGTATGACCGCCACACACTTCCATAATCCGCAGAGGGCGTTCGGCGGTGTAAGAGAGATGTGAAGCACGTTCGCGCAGATGCTCAATTAACTGCATCACCTGTTCCGGCGCGCGATATTCATCAACAAAACGCATTATTTTTCCTCGCCATACAACAGCGCGCCGACATCCGGCTCAACGTCAAACATGTTTTGTAAGGCGTCGAGAGTGTCGCGTGCTTCGGCTTCATTAATTACGCTCATGGCAAAGCCAACGTGTACCAGTACCCACTGGCCCACGCGCGGCTGACCGTTTTCATCGCAGCTGCCGACTAACGTTAAATCGACATCGCGCTGAATGCCGCAGACGTCGACTTTCGCCTGGTTGCCGTCAATGGTGCGGATCTGGCCGGGAACGCCTATGCACATCGCTGTGTCTCCAGCCAGTTCAGCCACTGGTCCATCCCTTCGCCGCTGGTGGCGGAAATAAGGATGATTTCAATTTCTGGATTGACTTCGCGGGCGCAGGCGATGCACTTTTCAACGTCAAAGTTGAGATACGGCAACAGGTCAACTTTGTTGAGCAGCATCAGCGAGGCGGCGGCAAACATATGCGGATATTTCAGCGGTTTGTCTTCACCTTCGGTAACGGAAAGCACCGCCACTTTGTGTTTTTCACCGAGATCGAAGCTGGCCGGGCATACGAGGTTGCCAACGTTTTCGATAAACAGAATACCGTTATCGTCCAGTGGCAGACGCGGTGCGGCGTCGGCAATCATCTGTGCGTCAAGATGGCAGCCTTTACCGGTGTTCACCTGAATCGCTGGTGTGCCGGTAGCGCGAATGCGTGCGGCATCGTTCACGGTTTGCTGGTCACCTTCAATAACCGCGCACGGAACGCTGTCTTTCAGGCGCATTAAGGTTTCCGTCAGCAGGGTGGTTTTACCGGAACCAGGGCTGGAAACCAGGTTGAGCACCAGTTGCTTGCGGGCAGCAAAGCGCGCGCGGTTGCGTTCAGCCAGACGGTTGTTTTTGTCCAGCACGTCAATTTCGACTTCCAGCATCCGACGCTGGCTCATGCCCGGTGCGTGAGTGCCCGCTTCGCCATGACCGTAATGCAGGTCGCCTTCTTCAGTCTGGCTGGGGGTAAATTCAGGCGCTTTAATGCCGGTGATTTTCATCTTCGGGCGTGCCGCCGGGGCAAATGGCGCGCTACGAAACGCGGAATGAGGGTTATGTTCATCACCCTCGATATACAGGTTGCCTTCACCGCAACCGCATGTTGTACACATCGCTCACTCCTGGTCTATTTCTATCCGCCGAATCTGTAAACCGTCGTCTGCCACAATCTGTAGCATGTCACCATGACACTGTGGACAGCGGCGGACGCGCTGGGTCAGTAGCGTCACATACTGTTGGCATGTTTCACACCAGCATTCGGCCTCTTGTTCTTCGAGGTGCAGTTTACAACCTTCCGCCACGCTGCCGCGGCAAACCAGATCAAAACAAAAGGCAAGAGAGCTGGTTTCGACACAAGAAAATGCGCCAATTTTGAGCCAGACCCCAGTTACGCGTTTTGCGCCGTGTTTTGCGGCCTGCTGTTCGATCAATTCCAGTGCCCGTTGGCAGAGGGTTATTTCGTGCATATCGCCTCCCATTAACTATTGCCAGCTACAAGCAATAATTGTGCCAGTGTTGATTATCCCTGCGGTGAATAATGTCGATGATGTCGAAATGACACGTCGACACGGCGACGAAATTCATCTTTAGCTTAAAAATCTCTTTAATAACAATAAATTAAAAGTTGGCACAAAAAATGCTTAAAGCTGGCATCTCTGTTAAACGGGTAACCTGACAATGACTATTTGGGAAATAAGCGAGAAAGCCGATTACATCGCACAGCGGCATCGTCGCCTACAGGACCAGTGGCACATCTACTGCAATTCGCTGGTTCAGGGGATCACGTTATCGAAAGCGCGCCTGCATCACGCCATGAGCTGCGCGCCGGACAAAGAACTCTGTTTCGTCCTTTTTGAACATTTTCGTATTTACGTCACCCTGGCGGATGGCTTTAACAGCCACACCATCGAGTATTACGTCGAAACAAAAGATGGCGAAGACAAACAGCGGATTGCGCAGGCGCAACTGAGCATTGACGGCATGATTGATGGCAAGGTCAACATCCGCGATCGCGAACAGGTTCTGGAACACTATCTCGAAAAAATCGCTGGCGTTTACGACAGCTTATACACCGCCATTGAAAACAATGTGCCGGTGAATTTAAGCCAACTGGTAAAGGGACAAAGCCCGGCAGCATGAGCTGAGGCTTTGCCCGTTTTGCAGGCGTTACGCCTGTTTGGGGATGGGCGTGTCGATGAGTGTCGAAAATGACATTTCATCGGCATGTTTTCGTCAAAAATGACAATCACCTGAGGAATGCCTGGTGAATCGTTTTGTAATTGCTGACTCCACGCTCTGTATCGGCTGCCACACTTGTGAGGCCGCCTGTTCAGAGACGCATCGCCAGCACGGCCTGCAATCAATGCCGCGCCTGAGAGTGATGCTAAATGAAAAAGAATCTGCGCCGCAGCTCTGTCACCACTGTGAAGATGCACCCTGCGCGGTGGTCTGCCCGGTTAACGCCATCACCCGCGTTGATGGGGCCGTGCAGTTGAATGAAAGCCTGTGCGTAAGCTGCAAGCTGTGCGGCATCGCCTGCCCGTTTGGCGCAATTGAATTTTCCGGCAGCCGTCCGCTGGATATTCCTGCAAATGCCAATACCCCGAAAGCGCCACCGGCACCGCCTGCTCCGGCGCGTATCAGTACGCTGCTTGACTGGGTGCCGGGTATTCGCGCGATCGCCGTCAAATGTGACCTTTGCAGTTTTGATGAACAAGGTCCGGCCTGCGTGCGGATGTGCCCGACTAAAGCCCTGCATCTGGTGGATAACACCGATATCGCCCGCGTCAGCAAACGTAAGCGTGAGCTGACCTTTAACACGGACTTTGGCGATCTCACCTTGTTTCAGCAGGCTCAAAGTGGAGAGGCTAAATGAGCGCAATTTCCCTGATCAATAGCGGCGTGGCATGGTTTGTCGCCGCCGCTGTTCTGGCATTTCTCTTTTCTTTTCAAAAGACGCTAAGTGGCTGGATAGCCGGAATTGGCGGCGCGGTTGGTAGTCTGTATACGGCAGCCGCGGGCTTCACTGTACTGACTGGCGCGGTTGGCGTGAGCGGTGCGCTGTCGCTGGTAAGCTACGATGTGCAAATCTCTCCGCTTAACGCGATTTGGCTGATTACGCTCGGTCTGTGCGGTCTGTTTGTCAGCCTCTACAACATTGACTGGCATCGCCACGCGCAGGTGAAGTGCAACGGCTTGCAGATCAATATGTTGATGGCTGCCGCCGTCTGCGCCGTCATCGCCAGCAACCTCGGCATGTTCGTGGTAATGGCTGAAGTCATGGCCTTGTGTGCGGTGTTCCTTACCAGCAACAGCAAAGAGGGCAAACTGTGGTTTGCGCTGGGGCGTCTTGGCACTCTGCTGCTGGCGATTGCTTGCTGGCTGCTGTGGCAGCGTTATGGCACGCTGGATCTGCGCCTGCTGGATATGCGTATGCAACAGCTGCCGCTCGGTTCCGATATCTGGCTGCTCGGTGTGATTGGCTTTGGCCTGCTGGCCGGGATTATTCCGCTGCACGGCTGGGTGCCGCAGGCACATGCTAACGCCTCTGCGCCAGCTGCCGCGTTGTTTTCTACGGTAGTCATGAAAATTGGCCTGCTGGGCATTTTAACCCTGTCGCTGCTGGGTGGTAACGCGCCGCTGTGGTGGGGGATCGCGCTGCTGGTGCTCGGCATGATCACCGCGTTCGTCGGTGGTCTGTATGCGTTGATGGAACACAACATCCAGCGCCTGCTGGCTTACCACACCCTGGAAAATATCGGCATTATCCTGCTGGGGCTGGGCGCTGGCGTAACGGGTATCGCGCTCGAACAACCGGCGCTGATTGCTCTTGGCCTGGTCGGTGGTCTGTACCATCTGCTTAACCATAGCCTGTTCAAAAGCGTACTGTTCCTCGGGGCGGGGAGCGTCTGGTTCCGTACCGGTCATCGCGATATCGAGAAACTCGGTGGTATTGGCAAGAAAATGCCGGTTATCTCCATCGCCATGTTAGTCGGGTTAATGGCAATGGCTGCGCTGCCGCCGCTGAACGGGTTTGCCGGGGAATGGGTTATCTATCAATCCTTCTTCAAACTGAGCAATAGTGGCGCGTTTGTTGCCCGTCTGCTGGGGCCGCTGCTCGCTGTGGGTCTGGCAATTACCGGTGCGCTGGCGGTGATGTGTATGGCGAAAGTCTATGGCGTCACGTTCCTCGGCGCGCCGCGTACCAAAGAAGCCGAAAACGCCACCTGTGCGCCGCTCCTGATGAGCGTAAGCGTAGTGGCACTGGCGATTTGCTGCGTAATTGGCGGTGTTGCTGCGCCGTGGCTGCTGCCGATGCTCTCTGCTGCTGTACCTCTGCCTCTGGAGCCTGCTAACACCACCGTTTCTCAACCCATGATCACATTGCTGCTGATTGCCTGCCCGCTGCTGCCATTCATCATTATGGCGATTTGCAAAGGCGATCGTTTGCCGTCGCGTTCCCGCGGCTCGGCCTGGGTGTGCGGCTACGACCACGAAAAATCAATGGTGATTACCGCTCACGGTTTTGCCATGCCGGTGAAACAGGCGTTTGCGCCGGTGCTGAAACTACGCAAATGGCTGAATCCGGTGTCTCTGGTGCCGGGCTGGCAGTGCGAGGGGAGTGCGTTGCTGTTCCGCCGGATGGCGCTGGTTGAACTGGCGGTGCTGGTGGTGATTATTGTTTCACGAGGAGCCTGAGAATGAGTGTTTTATATCCGTTAATTCAGGCGCTGGTGCTATTTGCCGTTGCGCCGCTGCTCTCCGGTATTACCCGCGTGGCGCGAGCCCGCTTACATAACCGTCGTGGGCCGGGTGTGTTGCAGGAGTATCGTGACATTATCAAACTGCTGGGCCGCCAGAGCGTTGGCCCGGATGCCTCCGGCTGGGTGTTCCGCCTGACGCCGTATGTGATGGTGGGCGTCATGCTGACTATCGCTACTGCGCTGCCGGTGGTGACCGTCGGTTCTCCGCTGCCGCAACTGGGCGATTTGATCACCTTACTGTATCTCTTTGCCATCGCGCGTTTCTTCTTTGCCATTTCCGGTCTGGATACCGGTAGCCCGTTTACTGCTATCGGCGCGAGCCGTGAAGCGATGCTTGGCGTGCTGGTCGAACCGATGCTGCTGCTTGGTCTGTGGGTTGCCGCACAGGTTGCCGGTTCCACCAACATCAGCAACATCACCGACACCGTTTATCACTGGCCGCTGAGCCAGAGCATCCCGCTGGTGCTGGCGCTTTGTGCCTGTGCGTTCGCCACTTTTATCGAAATGGGCAAACTGCCGTTCGACCTGGCGGAAGCCGAGCAGGAGTTGCAGGAAGGTCCGCTCTCCGAATACAGCGGTAGCGGCTTTGGCGTCATGAAATGGGGTATCAGCCTGAAACAGCTGGTGGTGTTGCAGATGTTCGTCGGGGTGTTTATTCCGTGGGGACAAATGGAAACCTTCACCGCTGGTGGACTGCTGCTGGCGCTGGTGATTGCCATCGTCAAACTGGTGGTCGGCGTCCTGGTTATCGCGCTGTTCGAAAACAGCATGGCCCGTCTGCGTCTTGATATTACTCCGCGCATTACCTGGGCTGGGTTTGGCTTTGCATTTTTAGCGTTCGTCTCCTTGCTGGCGGCGTGATTAAAGAGAGTTTGAGCATGTCTGAAGAAAAATTAGGTCAACATTATCTCGCCGCGCTGAATGAGGCATTTCCGGGCGTCGTGCTGGACCACGCCTGGCAGACCAAAGATCAGCTGACTGTCACCGTAAAGGTGAACTACCTGCCGGAAGTGGTGGAGTTTCTTTACTACAAACAGGGTGGCTGGCTGTCGGTGCTGTTTGGTAACGACGAACGCAAACTGAATGGTCATTACGCCGTTTATTACGTGCTGTCGATGGAGAAGGGCACTAAGTGTTGGGTAACGGTTCGCGTCGAAGTTGACGCCAACAAACCGGAGTATCCGTCCGTGACGCCGCGCGTTCCGGCGGCTGTGTGGGGCGAGCGCGAAGTGCGCGATATGTACGGTTTGATTCCGGTTGGTCTGCCGGATGAACGTCGTCTGGTGCTGCCGGATGACTGGCCGGATGAACTTTATCCGCTGCGTAAAGACAGCATGGATTATCGTCAGCGTCCGGCGCCGACCACCGATGCTGAAACCTACGAGTTCATCAATGAACTGGGTGACAAGAAAAACAACGTCGTGCCGATTGGTCCGTTGCACGTCACTTCCGACGAACCGGGTCACTTCCGTCTGTTCGTCGATGGCGAAAATATTATCGACGCCGACTACCGCCTGTTCTACGTCCATCGCGGCATGGAAAAACTGGCGGAAACCCGTATGGGGTACAACGAAGTGACCTTCCTCTCTGACCGTGTGTGCGGCATCTGCGGCTTTGCTCACAGCACCGCCTACACCACGTCGGTGGAAAACGCGATGGGTATTCAGGTGCCAGAACGTGCGCAGATGATCCGCGCCATTCTGCTGGAGGTGGAACGCCTGCACTCGCATCTGCTCAACCTCGGCCTGGCCTGTCACTTTACTGGCTTCGACTCCGGCTTTATGCAGTTCTTCCGCGTGCGTGAAACCTCCATGAAAATGGCAGAGATCCTTACCGGTGCGCGTAAAACCTACGGCCTGAACCTGATCGGCGGGATTCGTCGCGATCTGCTGAAAGATGACATGATCCAGACCCGCCAGCTGGCGCAACAAATGCGTCGTGAAGTGCAGGAGCTGGTGGATGTGCTGCTGAGTACGCCGAACATGGAACAGCGCACTGTCGGCATTGGTCGTCTGGACCCGGAAATCGCCCGCGATTTCAGTAACGTTGGCCCGATGGTCCGCGCCAGCGGACACGCTCGCGATACCCGCGCCGATCACCCGTTTGTTGGTTATGGCCTGCTGCCAATGGAAGTCCACAGCGAGCAGGGCTGCGACGTTATTTCCCGTCTGAAAGTGCGTATCAACGAAGTCTATACCGCGCTGAACATGATCGACTACGGTCTGGATAACCTGCCGGGTGGTCCGCTGATGGTGGAAGGCTTTACCTACATTCCGCACCGTTTCGCGCTGGGCTTTGCCGAAGCGCCGCGCGGCGACGATATCCACTGGAGCATGACCGGCGACAACCAGAAGCTGTACCGCTGGCGCTGCCGTGCCGCGACCTACGCGAACTGGCCGACCCTGCGCTACATGCTGCGTGGCAATACCGTTTCCGATGCGCCGCTGATTATCGGTAGCCTGGACCCTTGCTACTCCTGTACCGACCGCATGACCGTGGTCGATGTGCGTAAGAAGAAGAGCAAAGTGGTGCCGTACAAAGAACTCGAGCGTTACAGCATTGAGCGTAAAAACTCGCCGCTGAAATAAGGAATCGCCATGTTTACCTTTATCAAAAAAGTCATCAAAACCGGCACGGCGACCTCGTCTTATCCGCTGGAGCCGATTGCGGTTGATAAAAACTTCCGTGGTAAGCCAGAGCAGAACCCGCAGCAGTGCATCGGCTGCGCGGCCTGCGTCAATGCCTGCCCGTCAAACGCCTTAACGGTTGAAACTGACCTCGCCACAGGAGAGCTTGCGTGGGAGTTTAATCTCGGGCGCTGCATCTTCTGTGGACGCTGCGAAGAAGTCTGCCCGACGGCAGCGATCAAACTGTCGCAAGAGTACGAACTGGCGGTGTGGAAGAAAGAAGATTTCCTGCAACAGTCCCGTTTTGTGCTGTGCAGCTGTCGCGTCTGCAATCGTCCTTTCGCCGTCCAGAAAGAGATCGACTACGCCATTGCGCTGCTTAAGCACAATGGTGACAGCCGCGCGGAAAACCACCGCGAAAGCTTTGAGACTTGCCCGGAATGTAAGCGCCAGAAATGCCTGGTGCCGTCCGACCGTATTGAACTGACTCGCCATATGAAAGAGGCCATCTGATGAGCAATTTATTAGGCCCCCGTGACGCCAACGGCATTCCGGTCCCGATGACGGTGGATGAATCCATCGCCAGCATGAAGGCGTCGTTACTGAAAAAAATCAAACGTTCTGCCTACGTTTACCGCGTGGACTGCGGCGGCTGCAACGGCTGCGAAATCGAAATTTTCGCCACGCTTTCGCCGCTGTTTGATGCAGAACGCTTCGGCATTAAAGTCGTTTCTTCACCGCGTCATGCGGATATTTTACTGTTTACCGGCGCGGTCACCCGTGCAATGCGATCCCCTGCGCTGCGTGCGTGGCAGTCCGCGCCGGACCCGAAAATCTGTATCTCCTACGGTGCCTGCGGTAACAGTGGCGGGATCTTCCACGATCTCTACTGCGTGTGGGGCGGTACGGATAAAATCGTCCCGGTAGATGTCTACATCCCTGGTTGCCCGCCAACGCCTGCCGCCACGCTGTACGGCTTTGCAATGGCGCTCGGCCTGCTGGAGCAGAAAATTCACGCCCGTGGCCCGGGTGAGCAGGATGAACAACCGGCGGAAATCCTGCATGGCGATATGGTGCAGCCGCTGCGTGTGAAAGTGGATCGCGAAGCACGCCGCCTGGCAGGTTATCGTTACGGTCGTCAGATTGCCGATGACTTCCTGACACAGTTAGGGCAGGGCGAAGAACAGGTTGCACGCTGGCTGGAAGCGGAAAACGATCCGCGTCTGAACGAGATTGTCAGCCATCTGAATCATGTTGTAGAAGAGGCGCGTATCCGATGAGTGAAAAGGTGGTGTTCAGTCAACTGAGCCGTAAATTTATTGATGAGAACGATGCCACGCCCGCCGAGGCGCAGCAGGTGGTCTATTACAGCCTAGCGATTGGTCACCACCTTGGGGTTATCGATTGCCTGGAAGCGGCGCTCACCTGCCCGTGGGATGAATATCTGGCATGGATTGCCACTCTGGAGGCAGGCAGTGAAGCCCGCCGCAAAATGGAAGGCGTGCCGAAATATGGTGAGATCGTCATCGACATTAACCATGTGCCGATGCTGGCCAACGCATTCGATAAAGCCCGGGCAGCGCAAACTTCGCAGCAGCAGGAATGGAGTACAATGCTGTTAAGTATGCTGCATGATATTCATCAGGAAAACGCCATCTATTTGATGGTGAGGAGACTGCGTGACTGACGTTTTACTCTGTGTTGGCAATAGCATGATGGGCGATGATGGCGCAGGTCCGCTGCTGGCGGAAAAGTGCGCCGCCGCGCCGAAAGGTAACTGGGTGGTGATTGACGGCGGTAGCGCACCGGAAAACGACATCGTCGCTATCCGTGAACTGCGCCCGACACGACTGCTGATTGTCGACGCCACGGATATGGGGCTAAACCCCGGCGAGATCCGCATCATCGACCCGGATGATATCGCCGAGATGTTTATGATGACTACCCATAACATGCCGTTGAATTACCTTATCGACCAGTTGAAAGAAGATATTGGCGAAGTGATTTTCCTCGGCATTCAGCCGGATATCGTCGGCTTTTACTACCCGATGACCCAGCCGATTAAAGATGCGGTAGAAACCGTTTATCAACGACTGGAAGGCTGGGAAGGAAATGGCGGCTTCGCGCAGTTAGCGGTGGAAGAAGAGTAGTTTTTCATTAAGGAATCAGGACAGGGATGTTCTTGATGGGGTGAACCAGCTCTGATGCCAAATGCTAAATTGCCCGATGCGCTGCGCTTATCGGGCCTTCATGGTTCGTGCGACATGTAGGCCGGATAAGGCGTTCACGCCGCATCCGGCACTGTTACCTACTCTAAATCTTCCCCATTACTGGCAATCACTTTTTTATACCACCAGAATGATTTCTTACGCGTGCGCGTCAGCGTACCGTTGCCTGCGTCGTCACGGTCAACAAAGACAAAGCCGTAGCGTTTGCTCATTTCACCCGTAGAGGCGGAAACTAAATCAATACAGCCCCATGTGGTGTAGCCCATCAGCGGAATGCCGTCTGCAATCGCTTCGCCCATTGCGCGGATATGTTCGCGTAAGTAGCTGATGCGATAGTCGTCGTTAATCTCGCCATTGGCAGCAAATTCATCTTTTGCGCCCAGGCCGTTTTCCACCAGAAACAGCGGCTTCTGATAACGATCGTACATCATATTCATGGTGATACGCAGACCGAGTGGATCAATTCCCCAGCCCCAGTCGCTCACCTGTAGATACGGATTACGCAGCGATTTCACCACGTTCGCCGCACTGCTGTTGTTGGCGTTCATCTCCGCCGAGGCGCAGCGCGAGGCGTAATAGCTGAAAGAGACAAAATCGACGGTGTTTTTCAGGATTTCATCATCGCCCGGTGCTTTGTTGATGGTTACCCCTTTTTCGCGGAATACGCGGGCAGAGTAAGCCGGATACGTGCCCCGCGCCTGCACATCGATAAAAAACAGGTTTTCCCGGTCTTTCTCCAGCGCCGCCCAGACATCTTCCGGCTTGCAACTGTAAGGGTAGAAGTTACCGCCCGCCAGCATACAGCCCACCTGATTTTGCGGGTTAACCTCATGGGCGATTTTGGTGGCTAGCGCACTGGCAACCAGCTGGTGATGCGCGGCCTGATATTTCACCTGATCCTGATTTTCACCTTCTTCAAACACCAGACCCGCGCCGGAGAACGGGCTATGCAACATAATGTTGATTTCATTGAAGGTTAGCCAGTATTTCACCAGACCATCAAATGCTTCAAAGCAGGTTCTGGCGTAGCGGCTGAAAAACTCCACCAGCTTGCGGTTACGCCAGGAGCCATATTCGGTGACCAGATGCATCGGCACATCGAAGTGGCACAACGTGACCAGCGGTTCGATACCGTACTTTTTACACTCTTCAAAGACAGAACGATAAAAAGCAATGCCCTGCTGATTGGGCGTGATTTCATCGCCCTGCGGAAAGAGACGGCTCCAGGCAATTGAGGTACGGAAAACCTTGAATCCCATCTCTGCCATCAGGGCGATATCTTCTTTATAACGATGATAAAAATCCGTCGCCTCATGGCTGGGATAAAACTCGTCATCTCGCAACTGAAAACGTTTTTCCAGCCCCAGTTTCACCGCCATTCGATGCTCGCCGTGTGGGATCATATCGACAGTGGTCAGACCTTTGTCACCTTCACGGAACGCACCTTCAGACTGGTTGGCGGCAAGCGCGCCGCCCCATAAAAAACTTTCTGGAAATACTGACATTTTCATCCTCAATTAAGACTTACTTCTTTGGCGACGGTCGGTTGTACGCTCTGATACTTTCGCGCCTGGGCAGCCGCTTCCTCAACAGGAATATCCTCAAAGCCGAGCAACAGTGTGAGGATAAACGACAGCACCACCGCCAGCGCCATGACCGCGAACACCCAGACGATGCTCATTGGATTCGCCGGATCGAAGAACTGCACGCTGGTAAATAGCCCCGGCGCTGCCATTGAGTGGCTGGCAAGCCCCGCCATACCGGCAACCGCGCCGCAAATAAAACCGCTGATAAGACTGGCGATAAGCGGACGTTTCAGGCGGATCGCCACGCCATATAACGCCGGTTCGGAAATCCCCGCCATAATGGCTGATGCCGCCGCAGCCAGCGCCGTCTGACGCAGTTCCGGGTTTTTCGTTTTCCACGCCACTGCCAGTGATGAACCGCCCAGCGACAGGTTAGCGCCGATCTCTGACGGCATGACCATCCCTTCTTTGCCGGTTTCGGCAATGGTCTGAATGATGGTTGGCGTAAAGACGCGGTGCATCCCGGTCATTACCAGCAGAGGCCACAGCGCGCCCATAATGGCGACTGAAAGCCAGCCCAGATAACCATGAATGGTGTAAACCAGCGCCGAAATGGCGCTACCGATCCAGATACCAATCGGGCCAATCAGCAGGATTGCCAGCGGTGCGGCAATCAACACAATCAGCATTGGTTTGAGGAAGTTTTTGGTCACCGCCGGTGTAATGCTGTCCACCCAGCGTTCGATATATGACAGGCACCAGGTCATCACCAGCGCCGGGATCACCGTGTAGGTGTATTTCACCGCGGTGACCGGAATCAGGGCAAATTCGACATGTTCACCCTGGGCCGCTTTCGCCATCAGTTCAATAAAACTCGGATGTACCAGCACACCCGCGATGGCAATCGCCAGCGACATATTGGTTTTAAATTTGATGGCGGCAGATGCCGCGACCATCAGCGGCAGGAAGAAGAAAGCACCGTCACCAATCACATTCAGAATGGTTAAGGTCGGCGATCCTTTTGTCAGCACGCCGCTCATCTCGAGGATCATTGCCAGCAGTTTGACCATCGATCCGCCGATAATCGCCGGGATCAGCGGTGACATGGTGCCGATCAGCGCATCGAGGATCCCCGCACCAATGCGACGTAGCGTGAGTTTGGGTTTACCCACGGGCTGTGCGGGCTGCATATCTCCCGGCAGCAGGCTGACGACTTCCTGAAAGGCTTGTGAAACGGTATTGCCGATAATCACCTGACACTGGTTGTCACTACGTACCACGCCGAGCACGCCGGGGATGGTTTTTAACGTCGGGCTGTCGATAAGTGCATCATCTTTGATAACAAAGCGCAACCGCGTCATACAGTGCGTGACCGCCGAGATGTTATCAACGCCGCCCAGTGCCGCTATCACCGAGCGTGCCAGCGCCGCATAATTTTTGGCCATCGGATTTTATCCTGTTATCAGTAGGGTAGATGTAGTTGTTATCAGTCGACGTGACGGAAAAATGCCGATGCTGAAACGGAATTAAGAAACCGGTTTCACAAAATCATGAATAGTTGTCACTAAATAAGCAAGAGAGTGAATTGTTCATTTTTTATATTTGTGAAACCGGTCACCTGAATATTTTTCCCGCCGATTGTGCAAGGACAATCGGCAAACGGTGCAGTACACTGCGTTGATTGCGTGTAAAGGGATGAAAATGATGACGACGATGCTGGAAGTGGCGAAGCGCGCCGGGGTTTCAAAAGCGACCGTTTCCCGCGTGCTTTCAGGTAATGGCTACGTCAGCCAGGAGACTAAAGATCGCGTGTTTCAGGCGGTAGAAGAGAGCGGTTACCGTCCAAACTTGCTGGCGCGCAATCTGTCGGCGAAGAGTACTCAGACGCTGGGGCTGGTAGTGACCAACACGCTTTACCACGGCATTTATTTTAGTGAATTACTCTTTCATGCCGCGCGAATGGCGGAAGAGAAAGGGCGGCAGTTGCTATTGGCAGATGGTAAACACAGCGCAGAAGAAGAGCGCCAGGCGATTCAGTATCTGCTGGATCTGCGCTGCGACGCGATCATGATTTACCCGCGTTTTTTAAGCGTGGATGAGATCGATGACATCATTGACGCGCACAGTCAGCCGATAATGGTGCTTAATCGCCGCCTGCGCAAAAACAGCAGCCATAGCGTCTGGTGCGATCATAAACAGACCAGTTTTAACGCCGTGGCAGAGTTGATAAACGCCGGGCATCAGGAGATTGCTTTCCTTACCGGCTCGATGGATTCCCCCACCAGCATTGAACGTCTTGCCGGGTATAAAGACGCGCTGGCGCAGCATGGTATTGCGCTCAATGAAAAACTTATCGCTAACGGTAAATGGACGCCTGCCAGCGGGGCCGAAGGGGTAGAAATGTTGCTCGAACGTGGGGCTAAATTTAGCGCGTTAGTTGCCAGTAACGACGATATGGCGATAGGTGCGATGAAAGCGTTACACGAGCGCGGCGTAGCGGTGCCAGAGCAGGTGTCAGTTATCGGATTCGATGATATCGCTATTGCCCCCTACACCGTTCCGGCGCTCTCCAGCGTAAAAATTCCGGTGACTGAGATGATTCAGGAAATTATTGGACGGCTGATTTTTATGCTCGATGGCGGGGATTTCTCACCGCCGAAAACCTTCAGCGGAAAACTGATCCGCCGCGACTCACTCATTGCCCTTTCGCGATAAACATTGTCATCACATGTCATCGTCACTAGTGTCGATGACATCTTTTTTCCTGCATTACAGAAATTAATTTCCTTAAATAACAGCAAATTAAAAACTGGCATGATTTGTGAATGTATCGGCGCATTAACTGTCATTGCTGGAGAATTTGATGAACCGTTTCATCATTGCTGACGCGAGTAAATGTATTGGTTGCCGTACCTGTGAAGTGGCGTGCGTGGTTTCTCATCAGGAAAATCAGGACTGTGCATCGCTGACCCCGGAAACCTTTTTACCGCGAATCCATGTCATTAAAGGTGTGAACATTTCCACGGCGACAGTCTGCCGTCAGTGTGAAGATGCACCGTGCGCTAACGTCTGCCCGAATGGTGCTATCAGCCGTGATAAAGGGTTTGTTCATGTGATGCAGGAACGTTGCATTGGTTGCAAAACCTGCGTGGTGGCTTGCCCGTATGGCGCGATGGAAGTGGTGGTACGTCCGGTGATCCGCAACAGCGGCGCGGGGCTGAATGTACGGGCTGACAAAGCTGAAGCCAATAAATGCGACCTGTGCAACCATCGCGAAGACGGCCCGGCGTGTATGGCGGCTTGCCCGACCCATGCGCTGATTTGTGTCGATCGTAATAAACTTGAACAACTGAGCGCAGAAAAACGTCGCCGTACGGCGCTGATGTTCTAAAAATCTTATAGAACTGTTCTGGCATCAAAGGAATTCCCGGAAATATTCGTAGAATACGGAGCTGGCGGTATCGCCGACCTGAGACTGCCGGATACGACGCAGTCGTGTCCGGCAGGGCGGGTTACGCAATTCATGATGGCGGGAATAACTCAATGGCAAAAAACACATCTTGCGGTGTCCAACTGCGTATTCGAGGCAAAGTGCAGGGCGTCGGTTTTCGTCCGTTTGTCTGGCAGCTGGCACAGCAATTAAATCTTCACGGCGATGTCTGTAATGACGGCGATGGCGTAGAAGTCCGGCTGCTGGAAGACCCGGAAACGTTTCTTGTTCAATTGCATCAGCACTGCCCGCCGCTGGCGCGTATTGATAGCGTCGAGCGTGAGCCGTACATCTGGTCACAACTGCCCACCGAGTTCACTATACGCCAGAGCACAGGCGGCACCATGAATACGCAAATTGTTCCCGATGCCGCTACTTGCCCTGCCTGTCTTGCCGAAATGAATACCCCAGGCGAACGGCGTTATCGTTATCCGTTTATCAACTGTACCCACTGCGGCCCGCGTTTCACCATTATTCGCGCCATGCCTTACGACCGCCCGTTTACCGTGATGGCGGCGTTTCCGTTGTGTCCGGCTTGTGACAAAGAGTACCGCGACCCGCTCGATCGTCGCTTCCACGCCCAGCCGGTGGCCTGCCCGGAGTGTGGCCCACATCTTGAATGGGTAAGTCATGGTGAACATGCAGAACAAGAGGCGGCATTACAGGCGGCTATCGCACAGTTAAAAATGGGCAACATTGTCGCCATCAAAGGGATTGGCGGATTTCATCTTGCCTGCGATGCACGTAACAGTAACGCGGTGGCGACACTGCGGGCGCGCAAACATCGCCCGGCGAAACCGCTGGCGGTCATGTTGCCAGTGGCTGACGGTTTACCAGACGCTGCGCGCCAGTTGCTTACCACGCCCGCCGCGCCGATTGTGCTGGTGGATAAAAAATACGTTCCTGAGCTTTGTGATGATATCGCCCCTGACCTTAACGAAGTCGGGGTAATGTTGCCTGCGAACCCGCTCCAGCATTTGCTGTTACAGGAACTGCAATGCCCGCTGGTGATGACCTCCGGCAACCTGAGCGGTAAACCACCAGCTATCAGCAACGAACAGGCGCTGGCGGATTTGCAGGGCATTGCCGACGGATTCTTGATACATAACCGCGACATCGTGCAGCGGATGGATGATTCGGTGGTGCGCGAAAGCGGCGAAATGCTGCGCCGTTCACGCGGGTATGTGCCGGATGCGCTGGTTTTGCCTCCGGGCTTTAAAAATGTTCCGCCTGTGCTGTGTCTTGGCGCGGATCTGAAAAACACCTTCTGCCTGGTGCGCGGTGAACAAGCGGTGTTGAGTCAGCATCTGGGCGATTTAAGTGACGATGGCATCCAGATGCAGTGGCGCGAAGCGTTACGCCTGATGCAAAACATCTACGATTTCACTCCGCAATACGTTGTGCATGACGTGCATCCGGGCTATGTCTCCAGCCAGTGGGCGAGCGAAATGAATATGCCGACGCAAACGGTGCTGCATCATCATGCCCACGCAGCGGCGTGTCTGGCAGAGCATCAGTGGCCGCTGGATGGCGGTGATGTCATTGCTTTGACGCTCGATGGTATCGGTATGGGGGAGAACGGCGCTTTGTGGGGCGGCGAGTGTCTGCGGGTGAACTATCGCGAATGTGAGCACCTGGGCGGCTTGCCTGCAGTGGCGCTTCCGGGTGGCGATTTGGCGGCGACGCAGCCGTGGCGAAACCTGCTGGCGCAGTGCCTGCGCTTTGTGCCGGAGTGGCAGAATTATTCTGAAACAGCAAGTGTGCAACAGCAAAACTGGAGCGTGCTGGCGCGGGCCATTGAGCGTGGAATTAACGCGCCGCTGGCGTCATCGTGTGGGCGGTTGTTCGATGCCGTGGCGGCGGCACTGGGCTGTGCGCCAGCCACGTTAAGTTATGAAGGTGAAGCGGCTTGTGCTCTGGAGGCACTCGCAGCTTCGTGCCACGGAGTGACGCATCCGGTGACAATGCCGCTGGTGGACAATCAACTGGATCTCGCCACTTTCTGGCAGCAGTGGCTGAACTGGCAGGCACCGGTTAATCAACGCGCGTGGGCGTTTCATGATGCGCTGGCGCAGGGTTTTGCCGCGTTGATGCGTGAGCAGGCCACGATGCGTGGTATCACTACGCTGGTATTTAGCGGCGGGGTTATTCATAACCGTTTGCTGCGTGCACGTCTGGCGCATTATCTCGCTGATTTCACATTGCTCTTTCCACAGAGTTTACCGGCGGGTGATGGCGGTTTGTCTCTGGGGCAGGGGGTTATTGCTGCGGCGCGTTGGTTAGCGGGTGAAGTCCAGAACGGATAAAACGTGTTGCATTTGGACACCATTGCCGGATGCGGCGTAAACGCCTTATCCGGCCTACACATGCGTCCCCGTAGGTCGGATAAGACGCGCCAGCGTCGCATCCGACATTTTGGGCACAGTAGGTGGATGCGACATGAACGCAGTATGTGACCAACACATGCGCTCCCCGTAGGTTGGATAAGACGCGCCAGCGTCGCATCCGACATTTTAGGCACAGTAGCCCACCTACATCGGCAACGTTTTCAACAATCCAAATGCCTCTTTCATCCGATCCTCACTGACCACAAAGGCGCGAAGCTGGTCAGCATCGTCAACGCCGCGCGCCACCATTCCCTGGCGTTCGGTATTAATCTGCCAGCGTAAATCCTGACGCTGGGTTTCGCCTGCCAGATGCAGCGGTAATTCCGGCGTTTTGATTTTCACCAGCATCGCCGGTAGTTTCAGTGGCGTGTTATTGCCGAGAAGATTTTTTGCCAGCACCATCGCGCTAAGTTGAATCGGCTGGAGGAACGGCAATACCTGACCGTTAATTTCCGCGCAATCGCCCAGCGCGTAAATATCGGCATTACTGGTTTGCAGATAACTATCGACGCAAACGCCGCGATTAATCGTCAGCCCGGCGCGTCGTGCCAGGGCGGTTTCCGGGCGCAGTCCGGTGGCGGCAATTACCGCATCCACTTCGATACTGCGCTGGCGGTCCAGCGTTGCCAGAATGCCAGAATCTGTTTTTTCCAGCCCCTGCAACTGAGATTTCAACAACAGATGAACGCCCATCTCCGTCAACCGATGCTGCAAGCGGCTGCTTACTTCCGGTGGCATTAATGACGCCAGAATACTGGCAGCGTTGTCGATTAGCGTGACCGCTTTGCCTGCACGACAAAAATCCATCGCCAGTTCGCTACCAATCAAGCCACCACCGACAATCAACACGCGTCGGGCATCCCGCAGTTGCGTTTCACAGGCGCGATACTCTTGCTGACTATTTAACGTCAGCATTAACTCACGCCCAGGCACTGGCGGGACAAAGGCGCTGGCACCGGTTGCCAGCACTAGCTTGTCGTATTGCCACTGATTATTCTGGCTTTTCACCACACGGGCTTCGGCATCGATATCCGTCACCCAGGTGTGCGGAAACAGGCGCAGATTAAACTGCTCGGCAAATTCACCCGCCGTCTGGCGGGTAAGGTCGTCGGCACGTTGCCCCTGACTGATAACATGGCTGAGGTCAGGTTTGTTGTACTCATCCATGCTGTCGGCGGCAATCAGGGTTAATGGAATAGTGGCGTCCTGTTTGCGAATATTTTTCACCAGTTGGCGGGCGGCGAAGCCCGAACCAATGATCACAATGCCGTTACTCATTTTGCCTCCGATGCCAGTTCTTCAAAGACGTCTTTGCCGAGGGAGCATTCCGGGCAGAGGAAGTTATCCGGAACTTCACTCCACGGCGTTCCTGGCGCAACGGCCTGCATTGGCTCGCCTTTTGCCGGATCGTAAATCCACTGGCAGACGCTGCACTGCATCCGTGGGCCGAGGTCAGCCGTCGTGGTGGCAGAGGTTTCTTCTTTAACCACCGTATTCACCGTGCTCTGCGGCAGCGGCGCGAGCGCCCACTGACGGGCGATTTCGCGACCGTGTTCACGACATAACTCCAGAGCGTCCTGGTCTGGTCGCCATTTGGCTTTCAGGCTAAGCGACATTTCGAAACCCGCATCCTGCAGGCGCGTGGAAAGACGATCCACCGCACCGCCGCTCCAGCCGTGAGAGCCGAAAGCACTGGCGCGTTTGTTACGGAAGCGTAAACCAGTCATCTCCTCCACCAGCCCGGCGATTTTCGGCATCATCACGTTATTCATCGTCGAAGTGCCGACCAGCACGCCTTTTGAGCGGAAGACATTGGTCAGGATTTCGTTTTTATCGCTTCGGGCGACGTTGAAAATTTTCACCGCCACGCGTGGGTCGGTTTCCGCAATTCCCTGGGCGATAGCGTCAGCCATCATGCGGGTGTTATTCGACATGGTGTCGTAGAAAATGGTGATTCTGTCTTCCTGATAATCAGCGGCCCACTTCAGGTACAGCTCGACAATTTGCGTCGGGTTATCGCGCCAGACCACGCCGTGGGAGGTCGCTATCATATCGACTGGTAAGTTAAAGCCCAGGATCTCGGTAATTTTCGGCGTTACCAGGCGGCTGAACGGCGTCAGGATATTGGCGTAGTAACGCTGGCACTGCTCGAAAAGCTCCGTCTGATCCACTTCATCGTTGAACAGATGCTCGTCGCAGTAGTGCTGACCGAAAGCATCGTTACTGAACAGCACCGCGTCGCCTGTCAGGTAAGTCATCATGCTGTCCGGCCAGTGCAGCATTGGTGTTTCGACAAAAATGAGCTGTTTGCCGTTGCCGATATCCAGCGTGTCGCCAGTTTTCACCACATTAAAATTCCACTCCGGATGATGGTGATGACCATTTATCGAGTCGATAGCGTTGGCAGTACAGTAGATCGGCGTATCGGGAATTTGCGCCATCAGTTCGGTCAGCGCCCCAGCGTGGTCCTCTTCTGCATGGTTAATCACGATGTAATCGATATCCGCCAGATCGATTTCATTACGCAGGTTCTGCACAAATTCGCGGCTGAATTTATGGTCGACGGTGTCGATCAGCACGTTTTTTTCTTCGCGGATGAGGTAGCTGTTGTAACTGCTGCCGCGCAGCGTTTTATATTCCGTGCCGTGAAAATCACGCACTTCCCAGTCACGTTGACCAACCCAATGAATGTTATTTTTCACCACAATAGACATAGCAACCTCAATTTATTCAGCGTGTTCTAAAAAGATGTCTTGCTAATTGCAGATTG